>CAJXXO010000236.1 GCA_913062655.1 uncultured Bacteroidota bacterium
TATTCCTTCAGGAAGAACAGTGACGAGCCAATTCAAGTTGTACAATCCGCTTTTCTTGATTCCCTTATCTCTTCCGGCTTATCGATCATCACCTTTTTCGGCCACAGCTCCAACAATTCGTTTGATGTCAGCCTGGATAACCCTGCCAACTACGATAACTATGGAAAATTTCCGCTGTTGGTCTCCAATGGCTGCTTTTCCGGGCAGATACATACCCACAGTAGTGGTGTGAGTGATGAATTTATCTTTGAACCGGATGGAGGTGCCATTGGCTTCATAGCATCCGTCTCTTTTGGAGAGGCCTTTTCATTGAATGACTTTACACGTACCTTCTACAACTACTTTTCCAATTGGGGCTATGGCAATACGATAGGTCAAAATCTCAAGTTGACTTTTACAGATATTGAACCCAATAACCCCGGTTCAAGTCCTTTTACAGCCATGTTAATACAGCAAAACAGCCTGCATGGTGATCCGGCTGTCCTCTTGAATACCCACGAAAAGCCAGACTATGTATTGGAAGAGCCCAGGGTTAGTACCAATCCAGGTGTAGTCTCATTGGAGAATGACTCTTTCGATATTTCGTTTCAATTGTTCAATTTAGGATTGGCCGCACGTGATACCCTTTCAGTAGAGTTGCAGCGGACCTTCCCCAATGGCAATATCGACCTGAAGACGGTGGAGATAGTCGCCCCGTATTTTGAAGATCATTACACCATCACGCTGCCTACCGACCGGGTGCAAGGTGTAGGTATCAATCAGTTTTCCCTGATGGTGGATGCCATTAATGAAGTTGACGAAATCAGCGAGTCCAATAACCTTGTCAACTTCGAGGTGCTTATTCAATCGAGTGAAGCGATTCCCATTTCTCCCTACAATTTTGCTATTGTAGGGGAGCCCGATGTCGTACTGCGCGCGAGTACAGCCAACTTACAGGCGAGAAGCAAGACGTATTTCATGCAGATCGATACTACCGCACAATTCAATAGTCTTGCCTTACAAGAGCAACAGCTCACGCAATCGGGAGGGGTATTGGAGTGGACACCGCCCGTGGCGTGGCAAAATGAACAGGTCTATTACTGGCGTATTTCCCCTGCCTTTACCCATCCGGATAGTGCCAAATGGAATACCCGTTCCTTTGTTTACATCGCCAACAGTGAGCCGGGGTGGAATCAATCTCACCATGAACAGTGGACGGGCAACGAGTTTAACAACCTGGTGCTCGACCAAAATCAATTCTCCTTCATCACCGATCTGAAGGAGGTACAAATAACCAATTGTATCTACAGCTTTCACCCCTGGGATGAGGTAAGCCGTGTGGTCATCAATGGTGATATGGTGCAAAGTTGGTCCTACCTGGGAGCGGGTGTCATCGTAACGGTGATCGACTCCCTAAGTGGATTGGCCTGGCGACACATCGATCATGAATATGGAGAGCGGGGGTACAACCACTCCACCATGCGGGATGCCTTCCACTATCGCATAGATAACCTCTCAGAAAGAGCCAGTTTAATTCGTTTGTTGGATTCCGTACCGGATGGCCACTTGATTATTGTACAGAGCTTTCAACGTCCGAGCTACAAAGGGCTAAAGAACGATTCTATTACCCTGGGCACCAGCCTGCTGCACACCTTGCGCGATAAAGGGGCACCTGAGCTCTTTTACCTGGATACGTTGAATTACCGGCCACCGTGGACCTTTGTCTATCGGCAAGGTAATCCCAACGACCGCTTTTTGATGTTGGGTGACAGAGAGTCGGCTTACCTCGATACTACCATTATTTTGAATGGTACCTGGGTGCAAGGCTTTATGACTTCTCCGCTCATTGGACCCGCTACCGCGTGGGGGAAAGTAGAGTGGCAGTATGATACAACAGTTGACCCGGCCGGTACGGATAGCTTCAATCTCACTGTGTTTGGACAGCGTGTGGACGAATCACTGGAACGCATAGCATTTAGAACGAACCAGCAAGACACTACCCTGCAAAACACCTTGCCTTCAGATTTTCCCTACCTGATGCTCGATACCTATCTGGAGGATAAGGTCAATCGCAGTGCGCCTCAACTCGACTACTGGCGGGTGTATTACGACCCCATTGGCGATCTAGGCTTCAATCCGGCCAAGCGATTCAGCTTAAATAGTGATTCGGTCCTACAAGGGCAAGAGGTGAAAGTGGCTACCGTAATGGAGAACAGCACAGCGTATGCTATCGATTCAGTGCCCCTTACGGCCTACTTGTTGTCTTCAAATGGTTCCAGAGAGTACCTGTACAACGATACCATTCCCACCGCTCTTCCGGGAGACACTATTCATTTCGACCTGACCTTTAATACAAGTGGATTTGCAGGAAGGAAATTGCTGTTGCTGGAGATCAATCCTGACAAGACGGTGAAAGAACAATACTTTTTCAATAACCAGTTGCAGATACCGATTACCATCAATGTAGACAACAGCAATCCACTGCTTGATGTCACCTTTGATGGCCGTCATATTATGAATGGGGAAATCGTGTCGGCTCGTCCTGAAATCCGGGTAAAGCTGAAGGACGAAAACACCTTCCTGGCTCTTAATGACACCAGCTTATTGAATATGCGGTTGATGTACCCCACCGGACTCACGGAGAATGTAGCCCTTGGTGATCCGCGTGTGGAATTTATTCCGGCTGATTCCACGCAATTGGACGAAGAAAATGAAGCGATTGTGATATTCCGGCCAGAGTTCAAGTCGGATGGTGAGTATGAGCTGATCATACAAGCGCGCGATCGCAGTGGTAACAATGCCGGGAAGTTGGACTACAGGGTTTCCTTTGAGGTGATCACCAAAGCGATGATATCCAATGTGCTCAATTACCCGAATCCCTTTACCTCCAACACCCAGTTTGTCTTCACACTGACCGGTTCGGAAGTGCCGGAATTCATGAAGATTCAGATCATGACAGTATCTGGAAAGGTCATTCGCGAGATTACCGATACGGAAATGGGGCCGATCCGCATTGGCACCAATCGCACGGAATTTCGATGGGATGGTACCGACCAGTATGGTGATCCGGTCGCCAATGGTCTTTACCTCTATCGAGTGGTGGCTCGTCAAAATGGGCAGCAGATGGAGCACTTTGCCAACGACCGTATCGACCGCTATTTTGAGAGCGGCTTTGGTAAAATGTACCTGGCTCGCTAACCCTACATCTTCTTTGGTTTCCCTAACTTCGGCTATCAACTGAAAGCGTTAACGATAGCTATATGCAAAAATGGATCGCCAGTGGTATTGCCCTCTTCTGGGTCATTTTCTTTGGCATCGATTATCTCTGGCATCATCCGTACTACGGGCAGGCGCTGTCCTCTTTTCCCTATTGGGGCACCTTGCTCCTGATTATCCTGATCAGTGCCGGTGTTGCCATTTTGCATCATGTGAAGCAGGGGACATGGCTGCCTTTTGCCAGTAGAGGGTGGCGTGGAATTACCCTCTGGGCATTGCTATTGGTGATAGAGGTGCTGCTTTTTGTGGCGTATGCGGCCTACAGTGGGGCGCTATTGACCGATTGGACCACTCGACTGCCTGAGATCCTAGGGTCGATCCTTTCCGCCCACGCATGGCTGGCCTTAGTGGTAATCATTGCGCTAGGTTTAGGGCACTACCTGGATCGGGTTGTATCATTTTCCTACGACCGCAACATTCAAGTCTGGTTAAACCTGGGTGTGGGGTTCGGACTGATGGCCATAGTGCTCTTTTTGTTAGCGGTGGCAGGGCAACTCAAAGGCTGGCTACCGTGGATCGTTCTGCTGGTGTTAGCGGCTCCCAATGCGAAGTATTTGTGGGTTTCACTCAAAAGAGCGCTTTGGCAGCCACCTGCTACATTTACCCTTCACCCTGCCTGTCTTCTCGTGGTGGTGGCCGGCTTGGTGTTGGTAGCGGCCAATTTGTTGGGCATGAATCGACCGGTACCGGTAGGTTTTGATGCGATCAATTTTTACGTCAATATCCCACATATCCTGTCTGAAGAGGGTAGCTTGGTGGCCGGAGGACAGCCCTACAATTGGTCCCTGATAATGAGCTTGGGTTTCCTTGGCTGGGAGAGTACGCGTTTTGCACTTCTCTTGTCTGTACTACCGGGTGTGCTAAGTTTAGGCGTACTCTATCGGTTAGCGCGATTGTACCTGCCGGTAGGGTTGAGCCTGATCGTACCGGTACTGTTTTATGCGCTCCCCATGGTTACCTGGCAGTCGACACAGGAAGCCAAGGTAGATTTCGGATTGTTGTTCCTATTGTTGACGGTACTTCTGGCTTTGCTGGCACCCAGACCGAAGAAGCTATCCATAACGCAGTTGGTCATCGTGATAGGGTTTTTGCTGGGCATTGCCATTGGGGTGAAGTTTACCGCTTTATTCACGATTCTGGGTGTAGGGGTAGTATGGCTGTATCAACGGCTCGGCAGCAAAGCGGCAGTGGGAGGCACATTAGCCGGGTTGGGCATCCTGTTTGTCTTTGGACTTTACCGTTTTGCCCCCATTCCGCTCAACTTGGCTGGTAGCCTGGTCCTGGGTGGTATTTTGTTGGTGGCAGGTGCAGCCTGGATGATGTACCAACGGGCAAACCGGTATTTGTGGGTGCAGACCGCTACAGAATTGTCGCTGCTGGCTGGGGTTATCCTGCTATCGTTTTCACCATGGCTCATTAAGAATGGTATAGAAGCGAAAGAAATAGGGCTAAAAACCCT
>CAJXXO010000237.1 GCA_913062655.1 uncultured Bacteroidota bacterium
CCGAGGAGGCCGCCATAAGCCATTACAAGCACATGATCAAAGTCTGTGATGGTGAAGACTACGTAACGCAAGACCTGGTGATCACCTTGTTGGCAGATGAAGAAGAGCACTTGCGCGAATTCAAAGGTTTTTTGAAAGCCATTGAAAGAGGCATATAGGTAATAGCTTGTCGTTACCGACAAAACAGCAAATGAAAAAGGCGCTCCTGAAAAGAAGCGCCTTTTTGCTTTGCTATGAAACGAATACTTATCGCACACTGGCTACTTGCGATGGGGTCACCAGCGAGCCATCATTACCCCAGTTGTTATAGACATAGGTAAGAACATTAGCTACCTCTTCATCCGATAGGTTTTGGGCCGGCATTACTCCGTTATAGGTTTCTCCATTCACGGTGATTTGTCCTTGCAAGCCCTTCACTACTGCTGCAATGGTTTGGTTGACATTGCCATTTATCCAGTCGGACTCTGCCAGTGGAGGGAAGGCACCTGGTATGCCGTTACCATCGGCCTGGTGGCACGCCTGGCATACCTGCGTGTAAATGGTCTGTCCCAATTGGATGCGCTCTTCCTTGGATACTGTAGCGATTTGCTCCTCGCCTTCGCCCCCTGGCATTTCTTGCACAGCACTGCCTTCTGGTAGGTAAATTCGATCATCAGATTTACCGGAATAGGCCAGGAGATTTTCTTCACCACCCACTTGCATTTCGGCCATAGCCCCTTTATTGAAGGCACGGAAGAAAGATTGATCAATCATCTTGTAGCTGCCGGGTACATCTGTGGTGAATTCAACTATAGTTGCACCACCGACAGGCACCAAGGTAGTGGCTACATTGTGGTTGGTAGCTACGCCACCTTCCTGATACACATTATCAAAAATTTCACCTACAATACGGAACGATGAGGTTTTGCTCGGGCCAGCATTACCAAAGAAAATGCGCACTTTTTCACCCACTTCTGCTTCGAGCGCCTTGTCGCCTGTCAGGGCATCAACAGCTCCGTTAAACACAACATAGTCCGGGTTTTCGTTTAGCGCCTTGGCCATGTCAAACTTCTGCATACCCTGATCGCCAAATTCTCCTTTGGTGTAGAATTCACTTTGTACCACATAGTATTCACGATCCACCTCTGGAAGGCCTTCCTTAGGTTCTACCAGCATCATGCCGTACATGCCGTGGCTTACATGCATACCCACCGGAGAGGTGGCACAATAGTACATGTACAGGCCAGGATTGAGTGCGGTAAACTCAAAAATCGACTCATGGCCGGGTGCGGTAAAACTGGAGGCTGCCCCACCACCCGGACCGGTTACCGCGTGTATATCTATGTTATGCGGCATCTTGTTTTCCGGGTTATTCATAAGGTGGAATTCCACCAGGTCACCCTCCCGTACCCGTATAAATTTACCCGGTACGGTGCCACCAAAGGTCCAATAGTCAAACTTCACTCCGTCTGCCAGCTCCATTTCTTTTTCCAAGGTCTCCAAGCGAACGATCACCTTGGTAGCATAGTCGCGATCGATGGGTGGAGGCACCATTGGCGGTTCGGTAAGCACAGCTTCTTCTTCTCCCTGAATGACATCATAGTTTTTGGCTGCCAGATAGTCTTTCTTCGTTTCAGCCTCACTGCCAGGCGCTTCACAGCCGGTAAAAAGTGCCGCCCCTAATGCGATCACCAGAAAGGTGAGTAGCGGGGTGAACTGTCGTTGAACACTCATAGTATTGCGTTTAAGTCTTGGATAATGATGGAATATGGGCACATAGTTAAGCCAATACCGACCGTTGCTAAATGATTTTCGTCACCCCATGTGGGGAAACTATACCCTAAAAAAGGGCCTTCTCATGCGAGAAAGCCCTTATCTGTCAGCATCATATGTATTGGTTATCAAGCTTCTAGCAAGCGGGAGTATCGCCTGATGAAGTTGAAAATTACAGGTTGAATTTCCTGGCTACCATCCATCACCATCTGAAAATCAGTGGGGAAAGGCACTGGTGAATTGCCAATTCTGCGCAGGGTTTCTTCGGTAAGTGCCTCTTTATTGCCTTGAAAAGTGGCGGCATAGTGTTCGAATAGGAAATTGACCACCATGGGATCGTTTTCCAGCAAGCCATCATTGGGTAGCTCATAAATCTGCAGCCGGCCGCGGAAAGTGGCCGCTTTGGATTGCATGGTCTCGGTAACGGTAGCAGAAATCTCTTTGTACTTTGGAATCTTTATGTCTTTACCAGTGGAGTCTTTCATCACATTGCCTTCCTCATCGTATTGATACGTGAAGCCATCCTCCACTTCCTTGGTCTCGGTAAAAACACGCTCCTTTACCTGCTCGGGGCCTACATCTACAATGTCCAGTACAATGTCAACCCGCTTATCGTAGTCGTAATTGTAGGCGTTTCGTTCACGTGTGGAAACCAGCGTAAACCACTTGCTATTGAGCCGGCTGAAGTCAAGACTATACAGCTCATCTTCAAATTCAATGGGGATGAGGTTGGGGGAGCGGTTTACCACATTGAACAAGACCCAATTCATGCCCATGGCATAGGCTCGATCAAGCTGACGGTCCACGTCTTTGTAAAAGGGAAACATTTCCTTGAGCTGCAATAATTGGTCATACGCTTCGCGCGCCTGGTACTTGTCTTCCGTGCCTAGCTGCCGCATGGCATTTTCATACAAAAAGTCTGCCGCCTCTTCCTTCCAGGCAATCAACTCCCGGTCAATATTGTAGAAAGTGAACTCCTGCTCCAGGCCATCGACATATAGGGGCAGTAGCGGCTTGATTTTTTCTTGCCGTAGCTGAATGTTGTTGTACAGGTTGAATACCTGCACCTCATTGCCTGCTGCGCCTTCCCGTTTTAGGAACTCTATGCGATCGAGGTCGCGCTCATTGGCCTTGTGGTAAGCCTCATGTAGCATTTCGACCTGTCGTTCTTTGTTTTTGTTTTTGCGAAGCTTGTTGACTGTGCGGGCAATAGCGATGTCGTAGTTGCCTTCATTGATGCGTTTTTGCGTAGTACGACAGCCGGTAGAGAAGAGTGTGGTAAACACAACCAGCAGCAACAAATAGGGTAGGTTTTTTGGGTACATCCGTTTCATATCGTGTGCTTTTCACATTGTGGTTGCAATAAGCGTGCTAAAAATACAGGCTTTAGTGTGAACGGCAGTTCCTCTGGCGGGATCGTTTCTGTTAAATCCTTATTTAGACTCATTCTAAAGTACTGACAAATCGGGGGTTGTAGCCTTCTCGTCAGAATTTGGATGTGGCTAAAAACTTCAGCTATTCTTCCCTGTTATCAACCTTGTGCAGTAAATTTGCCGCAATTCTGAATTCTGTTAAAAATCGTAAAGGCATTGCGAAATAAAACCTCTATGAAAGGATTCCTTAACCGCATTACCCTTGTTCTTTCTCTTCTCCTCCTTGGCTTTGTGCAGCCAGCGCTGGCTCAGGAAGATGTGGATGGCCGTAATGTTTTCAGTGTCAACTGTAAGAGTTGTCACTTGATGGAGCGCAACCTGACCGGCCCGGCACTGGATGGGGCCTATGCTCGTGTACAAGAATTTTACGGGTACTCCGATGAAGAGACTACCGAATGGATGTTGGCGTGGATACGCAATTCTCAGGCTGTAATTGCCTCTGGCGATGAGTACGCCAATAAGATATTCGCGGAGTGGAACAAGGTGCAAATGAACTCCTTTATCTCCCTCTCGGATGCAGAAATCCTGGCGGTTATCGATTACATCCGTTATTGGGACGATGAAACGAAGTACCCATCTGAAACACCTGAAGTTGCAGCAGCTCCAGCGGCCGGCCAGCAAACAGGCGGTGGCAGTGGCCTATCTACCAACTTGATCCTATTGGTGTTGGTGGTTGTATTGTTGTTGATCGCATTGATCCTGGCCCGTGTTACCAATGTGCTGGGGCGTGTGGCCTCGGCCAAGGAAGGTGAAAAAGTACAAGAAGAGCGTCCTTTCTATCTCAATAAGAAGTTTCTAACCATCATCATTCTTATCGCTGTTGGTTTCCTTGGGTTTAAGGCGGTGGATGGTGCCATCAGTCTCGGCCGGCAGCAAAACTATGCCCCAGAGCAGCCCATTCACTTCTCTCACAAACTACATGCCGGCATCAATCAGATTGATTGTAAATACTGTCACGTAGGTGCAGAACGCGGCAAGTCTGCTACCATCCCTTCCATGAACATCTGTATGAACTGCCACAAGTATGTGAACAAGGGCCCTTCAGCAGAATTCAAGGCGGCTAATGGATTGCAAGGTCCTGGTGACGACACCTCCCAAATTGCAAAGATCTATGCCGCTGTGGGGTGGGATGCCAGTTCACAGAGTTTTGACAAGTCTAAGGCTAAGCCAGTAGAATGGGTACGTATTCACAACTTGCCGGATCACGTATATTTTAATCACGCACAACACGTAAATGTTGGCGAGCTCGAATGCCAGACTTGTCATGGTCCTGTAGAGGAGATGGACGTAATGTACCAATACTCACAGTTGTCTATGGGCTGGTGTGTGGATTGTCACCGCGAAACAGAGGTGCAATTTGCTACCAACGGCTACTACGAGCATTATTACGAAGATTATCATGAGGCCATTAAGAATGGTGAAATTGAAGGCGTGACAGTCGAAATGATTGGTGGTACAGAATGTCAAAAGTGTCACTATTAATTCGGTAGGCGTCAAATCCTTTAC
>CAJXXO010000238.1 GCA_913062655.1 uncultured Bacteroidota bacterium
CCGCAGAGGGGAAAGTCGCATTGTACCTATGTTGAAGACCGGTGCTGGCGTGGTAACGACTCGGGCCCACATCCAATATGTCGCTACTGAATACGGGGTGGTGAACCTGTACGGCAAGGACATCAACGAGCGGATCAAACTGCTCATCAGTATTGCCCACCCGGATCACCGTGAAAATTTGGAAAAGCAAGCGCAAGATGTGCTGAATTGCAAGCTATAAGAAAACCCTAAAAAAGGTAAAAAAGAACCGGATAGTGGGAGCCCGCTATCCGGTTTTTGCGTTCTATTTACGTACTTAGTGGTCATGATGAAAGGCTGGTTCATTCTTTTGGCACTGTTGCCATGCTCCTGGAGCGCCTATGCCGGTGAGGAGAATGTGATGCATATTGGTGACCAGCCTGTTGTTTTGACCGGAGAAGAACGTGAGGCCCCCTGGCCCAATGGCGATTTCCAATCTTTGGTCATACCGATTAAGCGAGCCGCCAACCTGATCCTCATCGAGGCGGAGGTGGATGGGCAAAAGGGCAACTTCATCCTGGATTTTGGTGCGCCCTACCTGGTATTGAACCAGACCTATTTCCGCGACTTTCGCAACGATTATACCGCCCGTGTGGGCTCTGCTACCGGTCAGGGCTCTTTCGCCAAGCGAAAGGTAGCCGATCAGTTGACTTTTCACGGACTGGATTATGTGGAAGTAGACGCAGATGTGACACCACTGGGCCACATCGAAGACAGTCGTGGCGTGAAGATATTGGGTTTGCTGGGAGTCAACCTGTTTCTCGAGTTTGAAGTAGAGCTCGATGTACAGCGCGATGTGATGTATCTCTACCGGTTGGATGAGGATGGGGAGCGCCTGGAAGAAAAGCGACCTGAAACCCCTCTCCTGACGGAGGTTGACCTGGAGGTGGAAAACAACGTCATTTTTCTCTGGGGTACAGTGGCCGGTAAGCAACTGTTATTCAACCTCGATACCGCAGCAGAAACGGTGGTGCTCACCAACACCATACCGGGCAAGGTGAAGCGTACCTTAAAGATTGAGAATCGTACCTATATGAAAGGGGCTAATGGACAGACGGTGCCGGTCTTCCAGGGCCGGATGCCTAGCCTGGACATAGGCGACCAGACCTTCCGAAATATGCGGGTAATTATGACCAATTTGTCGAGTATGCGAGAGGCGTATGGACGAAATATCAGTGGTATGCTGGGCTACGATTTTCTATCGCAGGGTATCGTCTCCATCAATCTGAAGACAGAGACTTTGCGGGTTTATTCTTATTTTACCAATGGCTAAACATGCATAAAGGGTTAACCATATTATCGTTGCTGTTCATCCTGCTCCTGCTTCCTATGCAAGGGATAGCGCAAGAAGAGGGCATTAAATACAAGATCCGGAATAACTCGATTAAGATGGTGATTGATTTGAATTATTTCCGCGATCATAGCCCGGACACCATCTTGTCGCAATTTGGATTAACACAATCGGAGCTGGACAGTATGCCGGAAGAGGAGGGGCGCAAGCTTCTCGCTGCCATGGGATGGGAGGTAAAACGCTGGAACAACCGTAAACTGGTATTGGTACAGTCGCTGTACGACATGCCGGATATGGCCCATAAGATGGGTCCCTTCATATTTGCCTTCAATGATGAAGATTTTCGGCCCGGCTACCCCGACCCCCGAAAGGTGCGTTTTGGTTACAACGAACTGGAAGGCGATCACATCACCACCACACCGGCCGGGTTGACCCGCTTCTTTTTGCCGGGCTACACAGAGGCACAAGAGGTGTTGATCAGCGGCAACTTTAACGATTGGTCCACCAGCGGTAAGGCTATGACCTTTGTTGACTCCGGTTGGGTAACCACCCTCGACCTGACACCGGGCAAATATTATTACAAATTCATCATCGATAATCATTGGCAGCCCGATCCAAATAATAAAAAGCGCGATGAGGACGGCCACGGGGGCTATAATTCGATATACTATGTCACCAACTACACTTTTGCGGTGGATACCTTCCAAAAGGCAAAAGTGGTAGCGCTTTCTGGCAGCTTTAATGACTGGCCGGAGAAGGGGGCCCGCATGCAACGGACAGATTGGGGTTGGCAATTGCCGGTCTACCTGAAAGATGGGGTGCACCAGTACAAACTCCAGGTTAACGGAGAATGGATGCTCGACCCAACCAATCCAGTAGTCGTGGGAGATGGGTTGGGCAATTTCAACTCCAGTATCAGCCTGGGTGATACCTTCTATTTCCATTTGAAAGGCTTTGCAGCCGCTAATGCGGTAGCAGTAGCCGGTGATTTCAATGATTGGAATCCCAACCAATTGTTCTTGACGCGTACCGATGACGGCTGGGAAATGCCGTATGTGCTGGCGCCTGGCAACTATGAGTACAAGTATCTGGTAGATGGTCAATGGATGCCCGATCCGGATAATCCATACACCAACGGTGAGGGCGATTTCACCAATTCCGTATTGGTAATCGATCCAAACTATGTGTTCGAATTACCCGGCTTTGCCGAAACGGAGCAGGCGATCTGCACCGGCAGCTTCAATGATTGGAGCGAGACAGGATACACTATGCAGTATGTAGAAGGCATGTGGCGATTACCGGTGCATTTGTACCCGGGGAAGATCCACTACAAATTCATTCTCGATGGGGAATGGATGACTGACCCAAATAATGACCAGTGGGAAAACAACGAGCATGGTACGGGCAATTCCATCCTTTGGATAGAATCAGAGGAGGCCCGGCTCAATGATTAACTACTCCGGCAGCAGCTTGATCACCCAGCCATTGTCCACCGAAATGTAGAGGTACCCATCCCGGCCTTGCAATACATCGCGCACGCGGCCTACCCCTTCCAGCAGCTTCTCTTCGCCTACCACCTTGCCGTCTTCAATATCACATCGGTGGAGGTAACCAAATTTCAGTGATCCGATCAAGAGATCACCCGCCCAGCCGGGATAGTTGGCACTCGTCACGAAGTCCATACCGCATGGTGCTATAGAGGGCACCCAATAGTGCAGCGGCTGCTCCATACCCGGTTTTGCCGTGTCGGTGGTAATGATAGAGCCGTCATAGTCGATACCGTGGGTGATCTCCGGCCAGCCATAATTTAACCCTGCCGCTACAATATTGATCTCATCGCCTCCCTTAGGGCCGTGCTCATGTGTCCAGATGGCACCCGTAGCGGGGTGGGTGGTTACACCTTGTGGATTGCGGTGGCCATAGGAAAAGATGCTTGCCATTGCACCGGCACTGTCTACAAAAGGGTTGTCACTCGGAATAGAACCATCCTTGTTAATCCGGTGGATTTTACCGCAGTGATTGGTGAGGTCTTGCGCATTCTCCATAGTACCCCGGTCACCAATGGAAAAGTAGAGATGCCCATCGCCATCGAAAGCGATACGGCTGCCATAGTGGTACGGGGTGCTGAGGTAGGGTTGGCCCTGAAATATTTTCTCCTGGTCGATCAGGGTATTGCCGGATAGTTTGGCTCGTAGAATCGCGGTATTGCCTCCACCTGCGCCTGGTGCGGCATACGCCAGATAGAGCCAGCCATTGTCTTCGTAATCTGGGTCCAATTGCACATCGAGTAAGCCGCCCTGCCCCTTTACGTAGATATCTGGCAGGCCTTGTATCTCTTGCGTATTACCATTGCTGTACCGATAGAGTCGACCTTGCTTGATGGTTATCAGCAGGTCATTATTGGGCAGTTGGGCCAGTCCCCACGGTATGCCCAGTCCTGTTACGAGGGTATCCATGGCCAACGTGAAGTCACTATTGGCCGTATCGGCTGGCGGCTCTTCTTTATCGCAAGCCCACAGAAAGGAAGAAATAAACAACAGAAAAAGGGTATACCATCGCATACGAACAGGTTTTCTCATCTAAGTTACCTAAAGCGTATAGATTGAGGCAAGTCATTGTTCTTTCGGACAGGGCCATCTATCTTGTACAAGATGTAAAACCCCCAACCTATGCGCCTTTTGCTGATTCTCTTGCTGCTTCTCCACGGTTTGATTCATCTTATCGGGTTTATAAAAGGTGTCGGCTGGGCTGAGGTGAAGGCCCTGGAAGCTACGCACATACCTTTTTGGCAAGCCATTCTTTGGTTGTTGGCCACCTTGCTACTCATAGGAGCAGCTACCGGTCTGGCACTGCACAACCCAATGTGGTGGGTGCCGGCTATGCTGGGGGTGGTGGTATCGCAGCTACTCATTCTTGGTGCCTGGGGAGATGCCAAATGGGGGACTGTTCCCAACCTGATCATTGCGCTGCCGGTTTTGTTGGCCATTTTCAGCGCCCAATTCAAGGCACAATACGAGGCCAGGGTAGGGGAAGGGGTACAGCGGGTGTCAACATTGGCTACGCCTGCCATACAGCCTTCCGAACTGGCCCATTTACCGGCACCGGTACAGGCGTACCTGCACTATGTGGGTGTTGTAGGCCAGCCTCGGGTGCATCACGTGTATTGTGCCTTTGGAGCGGAGATGCGGAGCAAAGGGGAGGAGTGGTTCAGTCTGGATACAGAGCAGCACAACTTCTTCGATGAGCCAACGCGCTTGTTTTGGCTGTCGGGTAAGCGCAAGGGGTTACCGGTGGTGGGCTATCATGGCTACTACGACACCATCTCATTTATGCGAATCAGATTGGGAGGACTCATCCCGGGGGTCGATCAGCAAAGTGAAG
>CAJXXO010000239.1 GCA_913062655.1 uncultured Bacteroidota bacterium
GAAACGGTGGACCTGGGCAATCTTGTGCTCAACACCAACTATATGCGGGAGTATTATGTAGCTGGTGCCTACAGCATTATCGCTGAAGAAAACATGAAAGTGCGCGTAGGTGGACGGCTAAAGGTACTGCAAGGTAGTGGCGCAGTGTATGCACCGGATAATGAGGTTTCTCTCTACACAGAACCTGATGGCCGATACCTCGATTTTATTTATCGCTACCGGATGAATGTAGGGTTACCATTCGATATCGATGATGAAGAGGTCAGCTTTGACCCTTTCCGGTCGGCTGGTAATGGCTTCGGCATTGACCTGGGCGGAAACATAGAAATCGGCAGTTGGCAGGGTTCTTTAGGCATAAGCGACTTGGGCGGTGTGCGCTACAACAACAATGTGTACAATTATTTTCGATCAGATACCTTTCGATTTGAAGGTGTAGAGGTATCGAACGCGTTGGATGGCTTGCAGGTAAACGACTCCGCCTTTATCGCGACACTTACAGCCTATGATGAAGCCAATGAGCGATTTACCGTACCCTTACCGGCAAAGATAGCCTTGCAAGGTGCCTATAGAATCAAGAAAACGAACATGGATGGGAATGACTACTATGCCGGTAGCGTATTCCTGACTTTGGTTCAAGGGTTGAACAACCGCTCCACATTCGGCACCAATACGTTGGTATCGCTTGGGGGTGCCTATGATTTTGGCAATATTGCCAACGTAGGCATGCATGTCAGCACCTTCAATTTTAATTCGTTGCGGGTAGGCGCCTTTGCTTCCTTCCGGTTGATATTCCTTCGCCTGGGGGTAGGCAGTTCTAACTTGTTACCCCTGGTTACCAGGAAGGCAGGCTTAAGTACTGACATTCATTTCAACCTGGGTATTAACTTTTAGGACATGTAGCTTGGCAAGTGCTGCGCAGCATGCTCCACAATCACCTTAGCATGTTCACGGCCATTCTCTATGAAAATCTTGCTCACGTGCTTCCCAGCGGTGATTGAACCAGCTACATATAGTCCAGGCACATTGCTTTCAAAAGTATCCGGGTCATGCGCGGGCACATCATCACCATCTATCCGTATACCTGCATTGGATAGCAGGGAAACATCAGGACGGTAACCGGTCATTATAAACACAAAGTCCATAGGCATCGACCGCACCTGGTTGGTATTGAGGTTGCGTAAGAATACCTCCTGTTCGGTGACCCGGTCCAGGCCGGTATTCATGTAAGCTTTGATGCTGCCTTCTTTGATGCGATTCTCTAAATCAGGACGAACCCAATACTTCAGTTTCTCTGCCAATTTGGGCTTGCGGTGCACTAACGTCACCTCTGCCCCTACGCGGTATAGACTTAAAGCGGCATCAGTAGCGGAATGCGAACCGCCAACGATTAGCACCTTTGTACCAGCGTAGCGAAATATGTCATCCAGATAGTGGCTGACATGGGGTAAATCCTCGCCAGGTATTTCCAATCGATTGGGTTGATCATAATACCCAGTGGCCAGAATCACTTTTTTGGCCGATAAGGACTCGTGTGTTGTATCCACTCGAAATCCATTTTCTACCTTTTCGATATGTTCTACGGGCGAAAAGGTTTTAACGGGCATCCCCAATTGTTGTACAATAGCATTGTAGTAGGCCAGGCCTTCCTCCCGTGTTGGCCGGTCTCCCTGGGTAGGAAAGGGCACATCGCCAATACTCACTTTTTCAGCGGTCGAGAAAAAGGTCATGTAGAGGGGCCACTTGCGCATATTTTCATTTATGCCTCCCTTTTCCACAATCAAGTAATCCAATCCTCTTTTTCGGGCCTCCAATCCACAAGCCAATCCCACTGGCCCGCTCCCTACAATCAGTATATCGTACATGGTATTGTTCTCCATACGGTAATGCAACGTCTCAACTAAAGATGGGTTGAGTAATGTCAATGTTTCCAATAGGACTGCGAAGTTAGGATGGTTATCTTAGCCAACAAATTAGATCTCCCATGAGATGGATTCTGGCAGCTACACTGCTCTACCTCTTGTCTTCCTGCATCAATTACCCGACCCCATGTTTTCAGGCGCCTGAGGTGGTGAAGGTGGGCGATACCATTCACTTTACCAATTGCTCTGTAGATGGCTACAGTTATTACTGGTGGTTTGATGACGGTACTGACTCAGAGGAAGCGGAACCCTCCAAGGTGTATACCGAAAGGGGAAAATACAAGGTATACCTTACTGCCTACACGAAAAACGGGCATTATCAGCGTAAATCCAATAAGATTATTGAAGTGGGTCATCTGCACTTGGATGAGATCCGTATCAATGATTTTCCGGCTGATGATGGTGGTATTCCTTGGGATTCGGATGGCACAGGGCCTGACCTGCGCATCACCTATGGGCCGGCAGGCCAAGCCCCCCAATACACCACCATTGAAGTCCCGAATATCAATACAGATTCTTTACCCTTGGTTTTCTTGCCCATCAGCGACATTCGTTTGACGGAGGGCGAGTGGCAGTTCAATTTGCTGGATATTGATGGTACAGCAGAAAGGCCAATGCGATCATTTATCATAAATCCCAACCAACGAGAGCCCGGTCAAATAAGAATAACGGATGGAGATTGGAACTTCCAACTAACGACCTCCGTAAGATGATTTCATAACTCACCCGAGTAACGTGATAACAGCCACAAAACCCCAATTTGTAAAACTCAGCCTGCTACTGCTCTGTGTGTTGGTCGGCTTGTCGGCCCGTGCGGAAGCGGAAAAGGGAGAATGGAACGGCTCCACCACAGAACAGCAAGTAAAATTAAAAGGGGAATGGCACTTCTACTGGGGCGCCCATGTCTCCGCGCAGGAGGCTATAGAAACCGGTGACTTCCTGTCAGTACCGCAGCTCTGGAAAGGAAAAACGGCACAAGGAATTGAACTCAGTTCCATTGGGTGCGCCACCTATGTATTGCGCATCAACCACGAAGAAAGTGCCAGGGAAATGGCACTGCAGATTCCAGACTTATACACCTCCTATCAAGCTTTCTGGAATGGCCAACCCATTGCAGCCAATGGAAAACCCTCGTGCTCTCCAGATAAAGAAAGGCGTTTCTGGCAGCATGAAGTAACTACTGTAACCCTTCAACCTGGTCAAAACCTATTGATGCTGTGGGTGAGTAACCACGAACACAGCAAAGGTGGAGTGGCTAACCCCATCACTTTAGGTGAGGAGGAGCTGCTAACCCGGCAATACCAGTCCCGTTTTTCGCGAGATATTTTTCTTACAGGCGCTCTTATCATGGGTGGCTTGTTCTTTTTTGGCCTCTTTCTCTTTGGCCAACACGATCGCTCGGCCCTCTTTTTCTCTCTTTTTTGTATCGTGTACAGTTACCGCATCATCGGTTTTGACTTCTATTCTATCAATCTGATATTCAATGATCTTCCCTGGCTGTTTACACTAAAGCTCGAATACCTGACCTTATTCATCGCGGTGGCCCTCTTTGGTCTTTACGTCAGGCACCTATACCCTAAGGAGTCTTCTCCCACGCTTATTTATCTGCTCACCATTTTGTCTGGCTTTTTCGCCATCAGCGTTATCCTTTTCCCGCCCTTCTGGTTTACGCAATTAGTAAATCCCTATTTCATTATCATATTGGGCTATATCATTTATGCTGTTGTAGTCTATGTAAATGCTGTGCTAAAGAAGGAGACCGGAGCCAGGATTGCCCTATTGAGTGTAGCATTCATCTTTGTGGTGTTTATCTACCTCATTTTCAATTACCTGGGCTTTTTACCCGATTTTCCCGGACTCACATTTGTAGGCTACATCATTTTCTTCTTCTTACAGTCGTTAATCCTCTCCTACCGTTTTGCTACAGACCTTATGGAGTCCAAGCTGAAGGCCGAAGAAGCTGCTGCAGCCAAGACAGACTTTTTAGCCTCAATGAGTCACGAGATCCGGACACCCATGAATGGGGTTATCGGTATGACCAACCTGCTGGAGGATACGCCATTGGATACCCAACAGCGGAATTATGTGGAGACAATCAGGAACAGCGGAGAAAACCTGTTGGTGATTATCAACGACATTCTGGACTTCTCAAAGATTGAATCGGGAGAATTGGAACTGGACTACAAACCCTTCGATATCAGGGAGTCAATAGAAGATGTTCTCCAATTGTTGGGTATGGCCGCCAACGAAAAAGGATTGGATCTACTGTATGATATTGACCCTGCCGTACCGGAAACGGTCTCTTCTGATGAGGCCCGCATACGGCAAGTGCTCGTCAACCTGATCAATAATGCCATAAAATTTACCCACGAAGGTCAGGTATTGGTCAAGGTGACCTTGACGGACAGTGGTAAGCATCTCCATTTTGATGTGATCGATACAGGTATTGGTATTGCTCCTGAACAACAGCAAAAACTGTTCAAGTCCTTTTCACAGGTAGATGGCTCAATCAGCAGGAAATATGGAGGAACCGGTCTTGGCCTGGCTATTTCCAAACGGATTGTTACCGCCATGGGTGGACAAATAGCTGTGTCCAGTGAAGAAGGCAAAGGCAGTACCTTTTCCTTCGAAGTTTCGTTTGCCCGCACCAATCAACCTCCCCAACATAATTGGGATCGTTGGCGACAAATTATGGAAGGCAAGCAACTGGTTTTGGTGGATGACAATCCGACCAAC
>CAJXXO010000240.1 GCA_913062655.1 uncultured Bacteroidota bacterium
CTGGAGGCCAAAGACTTTACCAGTCTGATCGCTATGCATAAGCAGGCAGATGAGAGCGCGTATGAGATCCTTGAGGTCACGCAGGAAGCGAATAACGAGGACATCAAAAAAGCCTACTACCGGTTGGCCAAGCTCCATCACCCTGACCGGGTAGCCCATTTGGGGGAAGACTATCAACGCAGCGCCAAAGAAAAGTTTCAGCGTATTCAGCAGGCGTACGAAGAGATACGGGAATCCCGGGGGCTATAGTCTATTCTTCTGTAACCAACGTACTTGCATCCACACCACTAAAGGCGTTTACGTAGGCATATTCGGAGCCCGATTTCTTCCACAGCACACCTACCACGGTCTGGTTTTCCACCTCCCAGCCATTATCGATGGCTATGGAAGTAGACAGATCAAATGACTCATTGGCGCCAATAGAGCCATTGGCCACAGCAGCACCAAAGGCTTGTGCAAACCCATGCGCACGCAATACATAATTATGCGTGTAGGAAGTTGAATTGTCCCCCTTTTGGTCATAGGCTGCCCCGGCATCATCGCCACCCGGTATGCTATTTTCCAGCACATATACGCCCAGGTAATAATCGCCTTGTACATCATCGAAGAATTGCACCTTGGCTTCAATGGTGTAGGCCTCTTCACCTTTTTCATACACAAGGGCCCCATTAGCCGTAACAGGCAGGGCTAGCATGGCATCCATGGCTTGCGAGATATTGCTGGTGGCGCCTTCGAAGGAGGTGCCCACCAGGAAATTTGGGAAACCGGTAACGGGGAAATTATTGAAGAAGGCCAGGCTGGCATCATTGGTCAGCACATCAGGCTGGGAGTTGCTGCCATGGCTGGCAATAGTAATGATATCACCCGCATAATCTGCCTGGAATTGCTTGAAGGCATCCGCTCCCCAGCCACCACAAGGGGGGCACCAGATGGCCGTAAATTTTACCAGTAAGACCTGACGGGTCTGTTCCGGCATGACACAGTTATCTGCCGATTTTTTAGCCTCCGGGTCATAGTTTACCGCATTTGGATCGGTACAGCCCGTCTGCTTCTTACAGCCGGTTCCCACGATAGCTAATAGTACGAGCAAAAGGAAAGAAAAACGCAACATAAGGCTTGGATTTAATGACCTAAAATACAATGTTTTATGTTTCCTTATCGTCTTAAGTGATAAATCTCCATTGAATGGAGCCCTAAACTTTACCTTTGTACCTATGATTCGCTTTCTCTTATACGCAGTTGTTATCTACCTCGTGTACCTCTATTTCATCAAGCCTTTATTCCGTGGCTACCGCCAATCAGATGGCGATCGAAGGAGAAAGGAAAGGGTGCGGGTACAGGAGAAGAAGAAGGGAAAAAACCGCTATAATGAAGAGGGCGAGTACATTGATTACGAAGAAGTAAAATAACCTATCATGTCAATGATCGATACGATAAACAGCGACCTGAAAGCAGCCATGAAGGCTAAAGATCAGGCGAAGTTGCGCGCTTTACGGGCCGTTCGCAGTGCCATACTACTGGCACAAACCGAAAAAGGAAGTTCAAAAGAGGTGTCGGATGCTGATATCATGAAAATATTGCAAAAACAGATCAAGCAACGGCAAGACTCCATAAGCGTTTATAAAGAGCAAAACCGCCCTGAATTAGCGGCCTCGGAGGAGGAAGAAGTTGCCGTAATGCAGCAATATCTGCCCCAACCGCTTACCGATGCTGAGATAGAGGAAAAAGTAAAAGCCATTATTACACAAACCGGAGCCAGTGGCATGCAAGATATGGGCAAAGTGATGGGTATGGCCAATAAAGCCATGGCAGGTCGCGCAGAAGGTGCAAAAATTGCCGCCATTGTGAAGCAACATCTGGCTGGCTAATGTTTCTCGATATTCTACTGGTCATTGTGCTGGTTTGGGGCTTTGTTACGGGTTACCGTAGAGGCATACTCCACTCCCTGTTTTTTCTAGTGGGCATTGTAGCCGGCATTCTCACTGCTGTTAAGTTCAGTGCGTTAGCCGGCACGTACATCAGTGAGTGGTTGTCTATTGACCCTACCTATCTACCTATCGTATCCTTCGCGTTGGTATTTATCCTCACCCTTGGCATAGTCCTAATGATAGCCAACGGCATTGAGGAGCTGCTCAAATTTGCCCAGCTCAACTTGTTCAATAAACTGGCTGGCGCGGCCGTTTGGATGGCCATTGGCCTGTTTGTGTTGAGTACAGCCTTTTGGTATCTGGAGCAATATGCCATCATAGGCCCGGCAGAGCAAGAGGGCTCTACCACCTATAGCTGGGTTGCGCCTGTGAGTCCTTTCGTAATGGAACAGGCAGGGCAACTCCTACCTTTTCTGAAGGATGTATACGAAGACATAGAAGACATGGTGAAGGGCAAAGAGCCTAACCCCCTGGAAGATATCATTGTCATTCCGGCTCAGTCATGATCGCCTTTATCGACAACTACGATTCATTCAGTTACATGCTGGTGGATTACCTCAAGCAACTGTCGGTGCAGCCTACCGTGATGCGCAACGATGCATGGACAATCGACCAGCTAAAGGATGCCAACCCAGCGGCAATTATCATATCTCCCGGACCGGAAACGCCACAAAAAAGTGGGATTGTCATGGAGGCGATCGACACCTTTTATCAACGCATTCCTATACTGGGTATTTGCCTCGGCCACCAGGCGTTGGGCACCTATTTCGGAGCAGAGCTCGTACGCTGTGAGTCTCCTGTACATGGGAAAACCGCTACCGTACACCACAATACAACAGCCGTATTCGCTGGCATTCCCAACCCATTCACTGTCATGCGCTATCACTCTTTGACACTGGAAAACCTACCCGCTTCACTAACGGCTTCTGCGCACACGACTGATGGTGTTGTCATGGCCCTGCAGCACCGGTCATTACCCCTAACCGGTTTTCAGTTTCATCCGGAGTCAATCCTTACGGATACCGGACTTCGGTTATTACAAAACTGGGTTTCCTTGTATATTGCTAATGAAAACCGGGTAATGTAATGCCACCATTAAAGGAAAGGTATCACATTGTGTTAATGGGCAAAACATTATTTTTGCCCGTAGCCATTACCCTAATTTAAATCGCCCATATGGACTTTAAGATTAGAGAAGAGCGCGGATTCAAGTATGTGGAAGAAGGCGAAGGGGATGTATTATTGTTGTTGCATGGCCTCTTTGGTGCATTGAGCAACTTTAAGGATCTGGTTTCTTCATTTTCTGATAAATACAAGGTGGTACTGCCACTCTTGCCCATATTTGATTTGCCGCTCACAAAAGCCACGCTCAAAGGCTTGAAAAAACATATTCAGGACTTTGTAGCATTTAAAGGCTACGAGAGTGTATCAGTACTTGGCAATTCTCTGGGAGGCCACTTGACCTTGATGTATGCGTTGGATAATGTATCCCAAGTTCGTTCTATCATCCTGACCGGTAGTTCAGGACTCTATGAAAAATCACTTGGAGATACTTTCCCAAAGCGGGGCAACTATGAATTCATTAAAGAACGCACCGCTTACACGTTTTACGACCCCAAAATGGCTACCCAGGAGTTAGTGGATGAAGTTTTTGAGATCGTCAACAATCGAAACAAAGCTATTCGCGTTATTTCTGTTGCCAAAAGCGCCATTCGCAACAACTTAGCCGATCACTTGCAAGAACTGACGATGCCGGCCTTGTTGATTTGGGGTAAAGATGATCGCATTACGCCACCATTTGTAGGTGAACAATTTGAGAAGTTGCTGCCAGATGCCGAACTTCATCTACTGGACCAATGCGGACACGCACCCATGATGGAGCGGCCAGCTGTTTTCAATGACTTACTCGGCAAGTTTTTAAGCCGAGTCTACCAGAAAGTTTAGCTATGAATGCACTTCACCTTATATCAGATACTTTACCGCCTCTGCGTACATCTGATACCGGTGAAGTAGCGCTGCAACTCATGGCCGACTACCAGGTAAAACAACTACCCATTGTAAATAATGAACAGTTTTTGGGGCTCATTGCCGAGGAAGATATCCTGGAACAGGGTATGCTTGAGGACCCGATCGGTAATATGCAATTGAGCTATTACAAACCGTATGTCAATGAAGCGGACCATATCTACCAGGTATTGCGCACCGCAGCCAACTTAAAGCTCTCGCTCATACCCGTAGTGGATATTGACAACAATTACAAAGGCATCATTACCCTGGAAGCATTGCTGGCAGAGTTTGCCCGGTTGAGCTCTATAACCGACCCGGGTGGCATTCTCGAGCTGGAGGTAAATGTTCGTGACTATTCACTCACAGAGATAAGCCGAATAGTGGAGAGCAATGATGCGACTATACTCAGCCTCTATACCACCACTAAAAGCGAAAGCACACAGCGTGAGATCACACTCAAACTCAACAAAGAAGATTTGCGTGCGGTAATGGCTGCGTTCGAGCGTTTTGGGTACACCATTCGCAATTACTATCAGAAATCTGACTTCGAAGAAGACCTGCGCGACCGTTACGAGTCGTTCATTCGCTACCTCAACATCTGATAATGATACGTTGGCTATGGATGGTACTGCTGGTCGCTGCGACCTGTCAGCTACGGGCGCAAACGCCCCACCAATCCAAAGAGTGGGTGGTG
>CAJXXO010000241.1 GCA_913062655.1 uncultured Bacteroidota bacterium
TGCCCGTCTCGTTTGCGCTGGCGTTGAGCGCGACATCAGTGGTGGTCAGCGTCGAACCGTCTGTCGGCTGATCGATAGTCGTGGTTGGTGCGGACCCATCGGTGCCGAAGCTGAGAGCTATCTCCGCTGTCGTCTGGGGGGACAGGTCACTGCCAGCGACCTCCAGGCCGAACGACACGTTGAGATTGCGGCTCGCGGCCGTCGACCCGCCGGAATAGGTGTAGGTGACCGTTCGCAGCACCGTCTGCATCTGCGCTGGTGAAGCCGGCCCCTCAAGCTTGAGCACACCCGTGCTATTCTCAAAGGTTCCGAAAAACTCTAGGCCTTTAAACTTAACGAATGGATTAATCATAATAGCGGTAACCTTATTGATAAAGGAAGGGTTAATTCTACCACTGGTAAATTGATCCGTTGGGTTAGAGCTTGTTATTCGGCCACTTCTACTTTGGAACAAAGCCGGGTCCATCACACTGTAATATCTTGATCCTGCACGATCAGCAAAATACAAATAGTTAGTTGCGCCTTCTCCTGTAGTGTACAATGAACCGGTGAGCCTAATCCGTAAATCATCATTGACCTTTGTATCATATCCCAGCTTAGCCAAGAAAACGGGCGTCTCATCACGACCTTCATCAATTACATTTTGGTTTAGGTTACCATTTGTCATACCCACCATAATCAAGAAGTCACCAGGGGTAAAATATACCTCAGCACCTGCTTCAGTGGTAAAACCATCCATAATCAGATTGCCTACAAAGGGGTTGTAGATAGCACGTGCATTATCAGATCTCCTAAAGTGGTAATCACCGTAGTTGTTTTCCATCAGTCCAATCTTTACTGCTGTGAATTCCATCAATTTTTCCAGAAAACCCTCTTTAATGAAATCCAGACTAGCAATCTGCACATAACCACCTTTTACCCAGCTTTCCGGGTGGTGACGAGAAGACAAGTACGTTCTTAAGTGTGTTCTAACGCCTGGGGCCAATTCTAGGTCAATATCCAGATTAGCGGTAGGTAGGTTGAAGTTCGGAGCTATCGGTACGAGACCAATTGCTGAATCAACGCCATCAATATTCAGCGTATTAAACCCATCTGATGAATGACTAAGTGCTTGATATTGTACGGCAAATGATGCCCCTACTCTCAATTTTACACCATCAAATTCTGGTTGTTCACCGGTAAGCGCTTCAAACTGATTCAAACCTTTCTTATCATAAGGTCTCCAATACTGAAGATCAGCATCTGAGTTTTGAGCCAGGGCGTTTACCGTAAACATAGATACTACTATGCATAGCAGGGTGTTGGTTAACTTTCTCATTGTTTTGTGTTTTTTATGATACAAGTTCAGTTTGTTGAATTATTGGGTGTTGATCTATTCCGCGGAAAAGATCAGGTCGTATTTGACATTCACTTTTTCGCCCACTTTCATGGCACCCATCATGGCAACAGGGGGCTCCATATTGTAGTCGGTCATATCTATGGTGTAGCCGCCTCGGCATAGCAATTGCCCGGCATCATTAAAGCCCCAGGCAGCCATAACCTCTACTTTCTTGGTTACACCGGCAATGGTCAATTCTCCTTTACCCTTGACCATATAGTTCTTACCGACCTTTTGTATGCTGGATAGTTCCACTAATTGAAACTCAATAGTGGGATGCTCTTCATACTTTAAAGCATCATAGGTTTTATTGTCCATGATACTCTTGCCACTTTCGATGCTTTCGACCGGTACAGTAAGTGAAAAACTGGAAATGTTAGTCAGTTCTGTGCCAGACACGCTGGCAGACAGAGCACCATTAATTTCGGTAACTGCCTCATCCCAATCGTGCATGGAAGAGGTACCGGTTATGGTCATGGTCGAACTTGGGTCGATAGAGAAATCTGACTGCGCTAATGCAGGCATAATCAAAAAAAGACTGAATAGTACGGTTAAGGTCTTCATATATAAGTGCTTCATAGCGTTTTGTTTTTAGATTGCTTTTGAACGAGGGTAAAAGTATGAGCCATTATCGCTCTATGGATTGATATTTATCAGTGTATCTGGTTGACTTTTGTCATCAAATGCGGAAAGCCTTGTTCAGCTTACCTTTCAGCGATGGAAAATGAGATTAATTAACCGGCATTCCGGTTAAAAAGACGTTAAAAAAGGCGTGATGTGGAAAAGTATGCAATGCATGCGTGTAGTTACCGTCTGACAATCAAAACATAAGAAATCGAAAAGAGTGCACCAAATAAAAAGGTCTGTCCAGTGCTATGGAAAAAGAGGGTGAAGTTGTTACTTTTGCAGCGGAGGAATGGCAGAGCGGTTGAATGCACCTGTCTTGAAAACAGGCGACCGTGATGAGCGGTCCGGGGGTTCGAATCCCTCTTCCTCCGCCAAACGTTGAAAAGCCTGGTGCAGTGCACCGGGCTTTTTCATTTTGAAAGACACGAAAACGTAGTTTTCAGGGTCTGGCAAAAGGGAAAAGGCCCATCATCGCGCCAGCGGTGGGGTTTCTCGTAGAGGCCGGAGGGGATAATTTGATAATGAGAAAATGTGAGAATGGACAAATTGGCGCGAAGCGATGTTTAGCTCGCTGACGCTCGTTTGATGGTTTCTCGCGGAGTTGCGCAGAGGTTCACGCAGAGGTGCGCAAAGAAATGCTAGCTTGCACATCGTGCCGTTGACGGTTGTCTTTACCGTATTAGTTATTATTCCACGGCTCTGCTACTTCTTCCCTTCTTCCCTTTTACACTCCTAAACTCTTACACTCATCCACTTCTCCACTATTTCCCTTCTACGCAAACCACTAGCCTAGAAGTCAATGCGATAATAGAAGATCGGTAAAAAACCAAGCTGGTATTCCTCCCGCAAGGGCTCGTCTCCTCCTACATATCGAATCATGAAAACATTTCGGACATTGAAGATATTCACAAAGTCCAGGCCGATCTCATGGCTAAGTCGCTTTGCATTGCGCACATAAGCCAATCGAATATCGAAGCGAAAGTAATCCCGGTACTGTAGCGTATTACGCAGGCTGTCAACCAAGACCGCATAACCAACGGCAGCGGAGGCTTCTTCATCAATTGGGGTGTATCGCCTGCCCCCGGTCCAGGTGACCTTTCCACCAATACTAAGCGTGTTATTGTTCTGCTTACCGACATAGAATTCCTTGGTGGCAAGAGCATTAAAGGCATAGCCAGCATTGAAGACACTGTTGTACCATTCACCATCACTGCCCCGGTATTTGGCATCAAATAATGACCCGGTAAAGAGGAAGACCCATTGCCGGTCAAAGAATTTCTCAAAAGTAAACTCCAACCCTGCATTGTAACCGATCCCATTATTCACCAGCGTATCGGGGAAGAAACGGTTGAGCTCTGCCCCCTCATTCAAAATACTGTAGCTGGAGGGCCGTTCTGTTACCGGTATGTCAAACAAGCGTTGGTAATACGCCTCTGTCTTAATGCGAATGTTGCTACCGATCAATTGCTCATACCCTACCACCGCATGATCACTGCGTAGGAAGCCCAAGTCCTGATTATAGCGATCTATACTGCCATCTGAGCGGTTCTCCCCGGCAAAATAGATGTAAGTAGGCAACAACTGACTATGCCGGCCAAATGCCAACGACACAGTGCGCTGATCGCTCCACTGATAACGTAGGCCCAGTCTGGGTTCTACCACCGCTGCTCCACTGGTATTGAAGTATTGTCCGTGCACACCGGCTGTTACCGTCAACTTTGGCGTCCATTGCCACTTCCACTGCACGAATGGTTGCTGCAAAATGCCCCATCCATCGTAATCCAACCGGGTGATGAATTGATTGACAGACTGATCTAAAATACTGTCGCGGAAATTGAACTGATACAAGTCGGTAAACATGCCATATTCCAGGGTATGTCGCACGCCCAACTGATGGTGTAGGCGAACGGTCAGTCCCTGTTTTAATTGCTGAAAGCGATAGCCTTGCTGTTCGATAAGGGAGTCGACCACAAACCGGCCATTCACCACTCGCCTGTCGATCAGAAAAATATTATTGAAGGAGACCTCTGCCGCTGTGCTCAAGGCCGCCACCAGATAAGAGGAAGCGCTCAGGTTGTGGGTCACTTTTAGCCCCATTACCCCCATTCGGCTGCGGAAGTATTCATCCGAATCGGCATTGCCAAATACTTCAGTCGCCTCGGGGTCGGTCTCATCACTCTTGATGATATCGATATTGCTTAGCCCACCAATACCAAAGGCACTCACCGTTGTCTTCTTATTAACGGGAAAATGGGCTTTAAAGGAAATATCCTGGTAGCGAGGCACTGCATCGGTACCTATGTTGACGCCAAAATTATTGAAGAGCTCCAGCGTAGAATACCGGTAGGCAGCCAGATAGCTGGATCCTGCCTTGCGACTGATCGGACCCTCAGCCAACAACTCTGTGCCCAGGAAACCCAACTGCCCGGAAAATTCGTGTGTCTCATTGTTGCCGTTCCGCATATTCAGGTCAAACACCCCCGCTACGGTATTGCCATATTCAGCCGGAAAAGCGCCCGTTAAGAAATCAGAATTAGCCAGCACTTTATTGTTGAGTATCGCTACCGGTCCACCGGAGTTGCCGGCTACTGCAAAGTGGTTGGGATTGGGGA
>CAJXXO010000242.1 GCA_913062655.1 uncultured Bacteroidota bacterium
CCAAACCAATGACCTCTCTGCCCTTGACATGGGCTTTACTGACACCCTGCAGCCGGAAAAGGGACAACTGATCACTACAGAGCCGGTGTTGCTGCAATACCAATATGTAGAAGATGCTAACGGCAACCGGGTGGGCAACTTCAGCAAAACGGAAGAAAAGTTTCAGCAATTGCTATTGGAGGTCAATATCGAAACGATCGATGGGCAGAAAGCTGCCGATTGGACCGCCCAAACCACAGGCTTATGGGTGGCACCGATGTATGACCACATGCCAATGGATCCGTTTTACCTCATCCTACAGGTGAAAGAGTAGCGAAAGTAACCTAGGTCATCAGCCACTTACTACCCATACCCTAGTTTTGTGAACGGTGTAAAAATCGACTCATGAAACCAACGATATTCTTTGTCATTGCGTCCTTATTCCTCATTGCCCTAAGTTGTCAATCCGAACAAAGTGCCGACCCAAATGCCCCGGTTGATGCCGAGCGGGCGATCACTTTCATGGAGACCAATTGCTACACGTGCCACGATCCCAAGGCACCAGAAAATGGACGAATCGCTCCACCCATGATAGCCGTAAAACGCCATTATATGGATGTAGGCATGGATCGTACACAGTTTATCAGCCATATGGTCGACTTTGTCGATAATCCGACCATGGAGAAAGCCCACTTGAAAGGTGCCATCAAAAAGTTTGGCTTGATGCCTAAGCTATCTTATAACAAAAACGACCTCAGCAACCTGGCCGCCTACATTTACGACAACGAGATTGAGCAGCCGGAATGGTTTGAGGAGCACTACCAGCAGCACGGCAAAGGCAGTAAAATGGCCAGCCAGAACCTGTCCGAAAAAGGGCTGCAATATGCCATGACGACCAAAGCTAATCTGGGCAAAAACCTGATGAAAGCCTTGAACAGCGGTGGACCGGTGCATGCCCTTGAATTCTGCAACGTTCGCGCCTACCCTATCACCGATAGCATGGCAGCCGAGCACGGTGTGCAGATCAAGCGGGTATCGGACAAGCCGCGCAACCCTAACAATACCGCCTCTGCCACAGAAGCTTCTCACATCGCCTATTTCCAGTCGCTGATCGATGCCGGGAAAGAAGTGAAGCCGATTGTAGAGGAAGAAAATGGCCAGGTCACCTTTTACCATCCTATTGTCACTAATGCCATGTGCCTGAAGTGCCATGGTACACCGGATGAAACGATCGAGCCAGCCACACTAGCCAAGATCAACGAGCTCTACCCCAATGATAAAGCCATCGGCTACGGAGAAAATGAAGTGCGAGGTATCTGGCAGATCAAGTGGGAGCAATAGATCAGGCCACAAAAACGGAGCGGTTCAACAACTCCGGACGATACATCTTCACGCCATCAGGCTGTGCATCCAGCAAGTAGCGTACTTGTACGTAGAAATATAAAAAGTGGAAGGCAATTGAGGCTACCTGGGGTTTTTCCATGGTCTTGCGCATCACACGGTTATACATAGTCGCCTCTTTCTCCCCCATCTTGTTCAAATGGCGGAAAATGCGAAACAGGTCAAAAGTGATCTGTGCGCCCCGAGGACTCAGTGGAGATTCCTGGCTCACCGCTGAAGGACCCAAGCGATCGATCAGGTCTATCAAGCGGGCCCCAAAATTTTCAGGCGCATATAGCTGCGTCAACAGCCATTGCATGCCCGCCATAGATTCTTCATCCGAAAGCTGCTGAAACTTTACATTAGTGGTAAACTGTGTTTCCATTGGTGTTTCGTGGGAAAACTTCAGGCGGCCACTCTTCTTTAATCGTGCATACAGGGGTGTACTTTCCATAGCCCCCAAAAAGTTGAGCGAAAAGAATGGGATAGCCGATTGCATAGCAAATTCAAACTGCCGCTCAAATATGTCGTGGCCATCATTGTCGAAGCCTACGATCATGCCGGCAAAAACAGAAACCCCTTGCGCATAGATCTTATTCAGCTCTTCTACCAGGTCGATCTTCGTATTCTGCAGTTTGCGGGTTTCCTTGAGGGATTCCTCATTGGGTGTTTCTATACCGATGAATATACTGGTGAATCCGGCTTTATTCAGCAATTCCAACATCTCCGGATCCCGGGTTACGTCCATTGAGACCTGGGTTACGAATCTATGGGAACGATCAGGATCCTTGTGGTTCCAATGCGCCAAGGCTTCTAATATCTCTTTGGCCCGGCTACGGTAAACGGTGAAATTGTCATCGGAGATGAAGCTATTGGTGTAACCGATCTTATGGATGTAATCCAGCTCCTCCAGAATCTTACCGATCGGTTTGTGTCGTTGCTTCCGGCCGAGGTATTGAATGACATCGCAAAACTCACACTGAAAAGGGCAACCACGGGATACCTGGAGGTTTCCTACCATGCTCCTATGGTTGGGGTATAGATCCCAGGCGGGGATCACCGTCTGCGACATGTCAGCCTGAATGCCATCATAGGTGGCTTTCCAGCGGCCTTCGTTTAAGTCGGCACACAGATCCTCCACGATCATCTCCAATTCACCCGTCACCAGGATATCTGCATAGGGACCTACTGTGGAGGGAGACAATGAGGCAAAAGGTCCACCGATCAATACGGGGATGCCCCGCTTATGAAAACGATCAGCAATTTCCTTCGCATGTTGCCACTGCGTTAATTTGCCAGTGATACCTACAAAATCACAATCGACATCAAAATCAACCGGCTCCACATTCTGCTCGCAAACCATTACGTTTAAATAAGGTCGCATCAATGCGGCTACAGTGGTCACCGCCAGATCTGCTACCAGCAAACCTGGTTTACCTAACCGACCCTCAAATACTTCACCCCCAAAATAACTGGCGTAGTCATTCTTCGGATTGATCAGATAAATTGTCTTTTTCCTCGTGGTCACGCTATCAAATCTATAATAAATTGATCATTTTGATAGTACACATGAAAAGAGAAAAGGTACTAAATATTCCGATATTTGGACCACTTCCCATTCTTTCAGATCAAATCCTACAATCATGCGCTTTCTATGGCTGCTACTCCTACCCTTTTCATTGTTTGCCCAAGATGATGCTACCTGGTCGGTGGATCCGGCTCAGGAACCCAGCAAAACGGTAACCATCACCACCAATGAGGGCACCTGGATGAACCTCGATGTCAGTCCCGATGGGCAAACCATCGCCTTCGATATGCTGGGCGACATCTACCTGTTGCCGATCACGGGTGGTGAAGCAAAGGTGTTACGCGAAGGCCATGCCTGGGAAGTGCAGCCGCGCTTCAGTCCGGATGGCAAGCAGATTGCCTTTACCAGCGATGCCGGAGGTGGCGATAACATCTGGGTGATGGATGTGGATGGAGAAAATGCCCATGCTGTTACCAGTGAAGACTTTCGTTTGCTGAACAATCCCGCCTGGACGCCTGATGGCGAATACCTGGTAGCACGTAAACACTTCACTTCTGAGCGCTCGCTGGGTGCCGGTGAACTGTGGCTCTATCACACCTCTGGCGGTAGTGGCATCCAACTTACCAAGCGGAAAAACGACCAGCAGGATGTGAACGAACCGGTGGTGTCACCTGACGGTCGGTACATTTACTACAGTGAGGACATGTACCCGGGTGGCTATTTTCAATACAATAAAGACCCAAACAGTCAGATCTACGTGATCAAACGGTACGATCGGGAAACGGGCGAGATCGAGACCATCACCGGTGGTCCGGGTGGTGCTTGTCGCCCGCAATTGTCGCATGACGGTGCGCAGTTGGCATTCGTCAAGCGGGTTCGTACGCAGTCGGTACTATTTGTGCATGATCTGGCTACCGGAGCTGAGCGCCCTCTATTTGATGGCTTGAGTAAAGACCAGCAAGAAGCGTGGGCCATCTTTGGGGCATACACAGGCTTCGACTGGACACCGGATGACGCGCATATTGTCATTTGGGGACAGGGCAAACTGTGGAAAGTCAACGTAGCAGATGCCGCAGCCGAAGAGATCCCTTTCACGGCCACAGCCAAGTGCTGCATCCCCCAAAGGCTAGGAAATATGGAGATTCCGCCAAAGGGCTGGAGACCCGTCGGCTCCTGAAGATGCCCCACCACCGGAGCCAGTCCGAAACTGGGGGCATAATGCAGACTGGAAGGCGGCAACAGAGACAACATGGAGACAACATGGAGACAACGCGAGTGGCTCTGGTTCCCTTCAGTTGACAATGGCCCCCCCGCAACATTTTAGATGGTGCGCCACATACTTTGTGCCTGAGTGAAGGCCGTAAGTAGCATTTTGAGTAGCGCACCAGCCCCCCCTCCGTTGCTCCCCGGGCCACAGTGCCATAGCGACCAACTCATCGAGTCATGGTCTGATGACAGCAGCGCGTCCACTCAGGACGTTGAGGCCGTGATGACGCGCCACCCTCGCCTTGTGGACGTCCTCACTCAACCCCGAACTCGGCACTTCTTGCTAGGCCCCTCCGGCGTAGTCCACGCATGTCACGCCACAGCTAGACCCCGGGCGTGGGCTCAAGTTCCCACCTTGTGTGGCTTGCTGCCTGGTAACTGGCCGAACCCAGTGGTCACCACTCGCCCAGTTTCTTGTGTCAAGTGCATCACAGCAGCAGAAAGGGGAA
>CAJXXO010000243.1 GCA_913062655.1 uncultured Bacteroidota bacterium
ACTACTACGTGGAATTTGCCGAAGACAATGATAGCACGAACACTAATAAACGGGTAATCCAATGGTTTGACATCACCGTGTCGGAAGAAGGATTATTTGAGCGGCAGGGACGTGGGTGGAGTAAGCAATGGGACATCAATTTGCTGAGTGGTGGCAATCAATTTCAAGCCTCCATGTACGCCTACTCCAATGACTCGGTGGTTTCTAAATTCGACTTCAATGGTATTCGGCCCTATGGCTTCTCTATCAGTTGTAACTCCTTTGGGGCATCGGATGTCGGTTCTTTCAATGACCGGAGACGATCCCGGTACCGCCAGGATATTATCAATGAAGGCGGCACACCAAGTGCGCCAGAGTACCCATTATTCATCAATGCACCGGATGCCAGTGAGTTTCCGGAAGGTACATTTGGTATCATTGATTCTTTCTCTCTATACAATTGCTTTGATAGCGTTAACTGCATCAATGTTTATACGAATAAAGCCGGCCAGGTGGAGATGATGATGGATTTCCCGAATGGCACCCAACGAAACATTATTGATACAGTAGGTCCGGGTGGCAACTGCATAGAATGGGATGGACTTGATGGCAATGGTGATCCCGTTAATTCAGGCGATACGGTTGATATTACCCTTAATTATGCCACCGGTATAACGCACTTGCCCTTGATGGACGTAGAACACCATCACAATGGCTTCTCCGTAGAAGTGATCCGCCCTACGCACAAGCCCAATGGCGACACCATACCTGATCCACTTTTATTCTGGGATGATTCGGAAATGGATGACCCTGAAAACAATTTGGATGGTGTAACAGAGTTACAAGGGGCTGGTGCCCAAAGCCACCGTTGGCAAAATCGTGGCACAAATAACTCCAACCCGGAAGTCATCAACACCTGGTGGTATGCGGCATTGGAAGAGCAGACTTACATCGTGGTATGCCCGGTATTGCTGCCGGTAGACCTTGAGTTGTTTACTGGTGCCTATGAAGGCCAAGATGTCCGGCTCTACTGGAGAACAGGTATCGAGGAGAACATGGAAGCCTATGAAATCGAGCGGAGTCTGGATGGCAAGCACTTTACCACCATCGGCAGTAAAACACCCCAAAACATCAACGGCAGCCAGTATGAATATTACGACCGGACGGCACCGCCTGCACCTACACTCTACTACCGTCTGAAGATGTACGATCGCAATGGAGAAATTGAATACTCCAACATAATAGCCATCCGCTCCAACGGCATGGCTGATGTACATTTTGTGTGGTCGGCTGCACAACAGTCCTTTATCCTGCGTTCTGGACAGGAGGTAGATTTTGAGTACCGGGTGGGTAATCTTACCGGGGCCTGTCTGGCACAGGGCCTTACCGGCACCAACCAGATGACACAGCTCAGTATCCCTTCTCAAGGTATGTACCTGATTTCCATTCGGTTGGTCAATAGTCCTACCTGGACCACCCACAAGGTGATCGCCCACTAGCCTATCCACAGCAACCTCCTCCTCCCGAGCCACGAAATCTCTTTAATTTGTGGCCAAAACAATGCAACATGTCGACTTCAACGAGGGGTTCCTTTTCAAGTAGGATTGGGTTTATCGCTGCGGCAGCCGGTTCAGCAGTAGGATTGGGCAATATTTGGAAGTTTCCCTACGAAGTGGGCAACTATGGCGGAGCCGCTTTCTTGATCATTTATGTGTTGTGTGCCTTCATCATCTGTATGCCAATTATGGTGGCCGAAATCGCTATGGGGCGAAACGCACAGTTGAACCCTTTCGGCACTTATAAAAAGCTGGGCGGCAAAGGGTGGGCCTGGGCCGGTTTTTTCGGCATACTGGCCGGGGTCATGATTCTTTCCTTTTACAATGTCGTGGCGGGATGGGCCTTCGGTTACTTCTTGCAAATCAGTTTTGGGGACCTCCTCGCTCAGGGCGACTATGGTGCCTATTTCGGTCGCTATGTGGCCAATGTGGGGGACAATATGGTCTTTTCATTGGCCTTTATGGTATTGACGGCCCTCATTGTGGTGGGTGGTGTGCAAAAAGGCATCGAGCGGTGGACCAAAATACTCATGCCGGCCCTGATCTCTATCATACTGGTATTGATCATTTACGGGCTGACACTGGACAATGCATTCAAAGGCATTGAATTCTATTTAGTACCGGATTTTGGTAAAATCAACATGGAAGTGCTCTACAAGGCGCTTAGCCAAGCCTTTTTCTCCCTTTCGCTTGGTATGGGTGCCCTTATCACCTACGGTAGTTACTTCAGTAAAAAGGACAATATTGTCAGTTCGGCCGCCCTGGTGACCACAGCCGACCTCAGTATCGCCTTTTTGGCGGGCATGCTCATCTTTCCTTTGGTCTTTTTCCAAGGTATTGCCCCCACAGAGGGTCCGGGCCTGGTGTTCGTAGCCTTGCCCGGTATTTTTGAAGCAATGGGCCCCATTTTAGGTCGCGTAGTGGGCGGAGGTTTTTTCCTGTTGCTTTGTTTCGCTGCCCTCACTTCTACTATCTCCTTGCTGGAGGTTCCGGTGGCTTTCGTGACCGATCAGTTTAAAACCGGTCGGAAAAAAACCGTTTGGTTATTGGCGGTACTGATCTTCTTAATCGGTTTGCCGAGCATGTTGTCGCAGGGAGCCGTAAGCTGGCTGACAGAATTTGTCTCCTATGGCGGTCAAACCCGCGATTTCATGACCGTGGTGATTGACATTTTTTCTGACATCGCCCTGCCACTAGGTGGTTTTCTGATTTCGATTTTTGTGGCCTACAAATGGAAGATCGCTCGCTTTAGTGATGAATTGGAGCATGGTCATCCCAAATTCAGAGGTACCTGGGAGGAGAAGTTTGTCACCATCATGTTGAGCACACTGAGCCCATTAATCGTTGGCTTCATTGTGCTGGCCACTATCTTGGAACGATTTGCCGGCATCAGCCTGTTTTAGTCGCAACATGAAGGTCCTCCTTCTGTTCTTTCTCTGTAGCTGGCTGATTGCAGCCTGTAATGCAAACCAAGATACTATGAGCGAACCGCGCTACACCAACGCGCTGATTGAAAGCAGCAGTCCATATCTATTACAACATGCCCACAATCCGGTCGACTGGTACCCCTGGTCGGACGAGGCTTTGCAGAAGGCACAGGCAGCGGACAAACTACTCATCATAAGTATCGGCTATGCGGCTTGTCATTGGTGCCATGTGATGGAGCATGAGTCCTTTGAAGATACCACGGTGGCCAGGGTGATGAATGAACACTTTGTCTCCATTAAAGTGGACCGGGAAGAACGGCCTGATATTGATAATATTTACATGAATGCAGCCATGATATTGACCGGTCGTGGAGGTTGGCCTTTGAATGCCATTGCCCTGCCCGATGGTCGACCCGTATACGCAGGTACGTACTTTCCGAAAGACCAGTGGATACAGGCCCTCCGCTACTTTGCCAACTTATACCAGAATAAGCGCGAAGAGCTGGTAGAGCAGGCTGAGAAAGTTAGCGAAGGGGTTCGGAATGTGGAGCTGGTACCGCTGGCTGATACAAAACAGGATTTTCCTGCTGAAACGCTGGATACCCTGTTTGCCAATTGGCGGTCACGTATTGATTTTACCTGGGGCGGACGAAACGGTGCCCCGAAGTTCCCCATGCCAGACAACTGGACTTACTTGCTGCAATACCACTTCTACAGCCATCAGCCCCAAGCAAAGCAAGCAGTACACACCACATTAATTAAAATGGCGCAAGGTGGCATTTACGACCAATTGGGGGGTGGCTTCGCCCGGTACTCCGTAGATGGGCTCTGGAAGGTGCCCCACTTCGAAAAAATGTTGTACGATAATGGCCAGTTGCTCAGTTTGTACAGCAAAGCCTATGCCTCGAGTAAGTTGCCCCTGTATAGAAAAGTTATTGATGAGACGGTAGATTTCCTCGTTAGAGAGTTGAGAGATGAATCGGGTGGGTTCTATTCTTCCCTTGATGCCGACAGTGAGGGTGAAGAAGGAAAGTTTTATGTGTGGACCATGCGGGAGATTGAGGAAATTACCGGAGAGGCGGCATTGCTACTGACCCACTACTATAACCTGAAAAAAGGGGGCAATTTTGAGGCAGGTAAGAATGTCCTTTTTGTTACCCAGCCCTTAGAAAATGCAGCCCATGAGCTGAATATGTCATTGGAAGAGGCGGAGCAGCAACTGCAAACCGCCCATAAAAAACTGTGGGCGGTACGGGAAAAGCGCGTACGCCCGGGACTGGATGATAAAATCCTCACCAGTTGGAATGCACTTACGCTGCAAGGGCTGATCGATGCCTATACCGCACTCGGACGAGGAAAATACCTGCACCTGGCCCTGGACAATGCCCGTTTCATAAAGGACAATCTGATGGCGGACGACCATCAATTGTATCGCAACTACAAGGCCGGCAAAGCCAGTATCAACGGTTTTCTTGATGATTACGCCCTTTTGGCCAAGGCCTACCTTAGCTTGTATCAGGCCACTTTTGATGAAGAATGGCTCCATACCGCACAAGGTATAGTCGAGTATGTAGAAAGGCACTTTGCC
>CAJXXO010000244.1 GCA_913062655.1 uncultured Bacteroidota bacterium
ACTTTGCTACCCCACCAGATGGTTTCAGTGGCCGGATGCAAATGTACCTGTGGACATCCGGGGGCAATACGACCCTGACCATAAATGCGCCACATCCCTTGGCGGGTGGCTACACGGCTGTTGCAGCCGGCTTTGGTGGTGCCATTCCCTCTACCCCACTCGTAGCAGACCTGGCACTTGCCGATGATGGTACGCAGCCTGACTCAAATGATGCCTGTGATAACCTGATCAATGCCGCTGCGCTGAATGGTAAAATTGCCGTCATCCGCAGAGGCAACTGCGCCTTTGTGAATAAAGTGGAAGCGGCTGAAAATGCAGGTGCAGTAGCCGTGATCATGGTCAACAATGTAGCCGGTAACCCCATCCCAATGGGCGGCAGCTCCAATACGATCACCATCCCTTCTGCTATGGTATCGCAAGCGGATGGCGAAGCCCTGATCAGCGCCCTCAAAGCAGGCGACAGCATCAGCGCGGCTCTTGACAATGGGGGTGCACCGCCCGCCCTCGATGGTGACCTCGATAATGGCATCATCGTCCACGAATATGCACATGGTGTCTCCAATCGATTAACGGGCGGTCCAAGTGCAGCCGGTTGCTTGTCGAATGACGAGCAGATGGGCGAAGGCTGGAGTGACTATTTCACCTGTATGCTGACGATGGACTTTTCGCAGCCCAACCCGCAAAACCGCCCTATCGGCAGCTTTGCGATCGGCAATCCACCTTCCGGTCCTGGCATCCGCAATGAATCCTATGACACCAGCATGGTGGTGAATGACTACACCTATGGCGATGTCAACAACGGACAACTGCTGAGTCAGCCGCATGGAGTCGGCTTTGTATGGGCGACTATGCTGTGGGACCTCACGTGGGACCTCATGGAGGTGCATGGTTTTGATGATGACCTGGAAAATGGCACCGGTGGTGACAACATCGCTCTGCAATTGGTGATGGACGGCATGAAGCTACAAGCCTGCGATCCCGGTTTTGTAGATGGACGTGATGCCATCCTGCTGGCCGATCAACTCAACTATGGGGGAGCTAATCAGTGTATCATCTGGAAGGCCTTTGCGCGCAGGGGCCTCGGCTTTAGTGCCGATCAGGGCTCCAGCTTTAGCCGCAGCGATCAGGTGGAAGCCTTTGACCTGCCAACCAGTTGCCAGACAGCGGTGGTAGCGCCTACGGCCAACTTTGAAGCCGATACTACGGTGACTTGTTCCGGTACGATCAACTTCACCGACCTGTCGACCAACATCCCGCAAGGTTGGTTCTGGGACTTTGGCGATGGCAATTCGGATACGGTACCCAACCCAACGCACACCTACACCACACCGGGCACCTACAGCGTGAAGCTGGTGGTGACCAACAATATCGGACAAGACTCTCTGATCCGTGCCCAATACATCATATTCGCGCCACCGGCAGAACCGATCGTGGAGCCCATCAGCGCTTGTGTGGGCGATACGGTCACCCTCTTCGCACAAGGTGCAGGTACGATCAACTGGATGGATGAGAATGGACAGGTACTGGCAACGGGTACCGACTTTACCGTTGCTCCGGCAGCGACTACCACCTACTATGTGGTGAATGAAGAAGGACCGGGTGTACAGAAGGTAGGTCCGCCAGATGAAAACTTTGGCGCGGGCAGCATCCATGGTACGGCCTTTACCGGTACGGTCGACTTTACCACAGAAGTGCCGTTGACCCTCATGTCGGCCTATGTCAACTCAGGTGGTCCGGGGCCAAGAACCGTCACGCTTTGGGACGCCCACAGCGGAGGTGGCAATGTGCTGCAAACGGTCACCATCAACCCGACTGCCGGAGCGCAGCGGGTAGACCTGAACTTTGATATTCCCGGACCGGGTGACTACAGCATTGGATTGAACCAGGCCAACCTGTACCGCAACAATGCCGGTGTCACCTATCCTTATGAATTACCGGGCATCATGTCTATCGTAGGGAGCTCAGCAGGGCCGGATTTCTACTACTACTTCTATGACTTGGAGGTAAAACCGGCTTCCTGCTACAGCGATACGGTACCCGTAGTAGCTACGATGGTGGATTCGGTGGATTTCGATTTCCAGACCAACAACCTGACGGTGGACTTTACCGATCTATCTGGTGCAGCCTCTGACTGGCAGTGGGACTTTGGCGATGGCAATACTTCCACGGACCAAAACCCACAGCACACCTACGCCAGCAATGGCACCTACACGGTGACGTTGACCGTGGGTTCTTGTAGCCAGACGTACGACCTGGTGGTGGGAAGTGTTGGTATTGAAGAGACGATCTTCGATGGCATCACGCTGACCCTACAACCCAATCCTACGGCTTCCTCTACCCTATTGACGCTCAGCCAACCGGCAACGAAGGATATACCGTGGCAACTGGTAGCGGTGGATGGAAGGGTAGTGCAGCAATTTGTATTGCCAGCGGGACAATTGCAACAACGTATTGACCTGACCGACCTGGCTGCGGGCGTCTATTACCTGGCACCACAAGAAAGCAACCGGGCCAACGCCTTGCGCGTGGTGAAGCTGCGCTAACATAAACCGATACAATAGCAAAGCCCATCTGACGCAAGTTGGATGGGCTTTTTTTTAAGGTGGCACGTTTGGTATTGGCCACAAAGGCACGAAGGCGCTAAGGAACACGAAGGGATAGGATTAGTGTGAGGTGGAATTGGGCAGGGTTGGTGGCAACGAGCTGCGAGCTTGCGCCAGATGGGTTTGCAGCATGGCGTTTCGAGCGCATGCCAGATGAGTATAAGTACCCAATAGGGAACTTTTGCCCCTCTTGATTGAGTTAGTCAGGCATCGTATATTCGATAACAGGAAGATCAGACCGCTCATAATTACGAACTCCATGAAGGAAGTAATCATTAGGATACCAGAAAAAAAACTTGCCTTCTTTAAGGAGCTGATTAGTCAATTGGGCTTTGAGGTGTTTGAGGAAATTGATATTCCTGAGGAACATAAAGCCATCGTACGGGAACGCATCCAGACGGCTAAAGCTGAAGAAAGGGTACCCTGGAAGGAAGCCCGTAAACAACTCTCCTATAAAGACAAGGCCTAACTATGGGCTTTACGCCTTTTATTGACCCCAAAGCCATTCAGGATATTCAGGAGGCGATTGACTATTATGATGAGCAACAGGCCGGACTTGGACAACAGTTTGAAGCAGCGGTAAACAAACACCTGCTTACGCTTGAAAAAAATCCATTTTTTCGGATCCGGTACGATGATGTCCGCTGTCTGCCAATCAATAAGTTTCCCTACATGGTGCACTTTACCGTAGATGAAGATCATCAAGTTGTTACTATCTGGTCGGTATTTCATACGGCACTCGATCCCAAGAAGTGGCAGGGAAAGAAGTAATTTGAACCGTCTTATTTTCTAGCGCTTCAAGCATGCGTCAGTTGCTGCCGGTGGAGCCGTTTTGTAGGGCTTTCTTTTGGTCGGAGATGGTGGGGAGTACGTTTCCTTCACCCCAGTGAAACCCGCTTCGCGGAGCCCGTTGGGCTGTTTCACGGGGTAAATGGTTGCCTAGCTCATAGCTTTTCTGGCCTAGTACCCTGGCAAATCTATTGGTGTCGGTATGTGGGGTAAGGCTGCTCACGTAGGTCCAGTCATGTATGCTTCCTAAACGGCTACTTCCGTACATGTAGTGTTCTTTTACAAAAATACTGTCATTGCGCTCTATGTACACCGCCATAGTATTTCCCTGTGCGTCTCTTACGTACCAGGTGGTATCGCCACCGGTACTCCAAGTTACCGCTTTTCGGATACGTTGTCCATCAGGACCGTAACTAAATGCAAGATCTGGCTGGTCAATGGTCGGTGTTATGCTTCGGTCAATACTTCTGATCCTAGTGTTTGAAACCCTAAAATGCTATTATATATATTATAAATTTAATAGCAATAATTTAGATTATCCAGATTAAAGTTTAGTTTCGCTAAATTAGTATCATTATTTATATAGTATTCTACGTATGAATGAACAACGTTGAAATCAAAATAACTACTACTTATAATCTCAAATTCAAATCTTTTCATTTGTCCTGGTGGAATTAATATTTTTTCAAGCAAGATGTTTCCAGAACTATCATATTTATAATTTGATTCCCTGTCAAAAAATATTGCCGTAGTGTCTTCGGATATTGTATTTATTATATAATAAGTATGAAGTGGGTAAGACGTGCCAATACTTGTTTCGTACATTTCGACAGTATCCGATTCATCATTCTCAATAAAATACGTCAAGCTATATACGCTATCTCTATCATTTATTCTGATCTTATTCAAACAACTATTATCCATATAATGCACCTTCAAATCACTTGTTTGACATCCCAGTACTACTATAAATAGGGAATAAATTAACTTCTTCATATTTTTACCTTATTTAATAAATGGAAATTTCGAATAAATTAATGATTGGAAACTAAATAATCTAATAATATCCTGCCTTTGAACCCTAACAAGACGAGAACTATTTATAATTGCAGCCTCTGGTTTATCAGAGGTCCCTATATAAA
>CAJXXO010000245.1 GCA_913062655.1 uncultured Bacteroidota bacterium
GTCAGGTGCCTTCTCAGCCGACCGGTTTTCCGGCTTGTCTGCCTCTATTCCCACCCTCCCTTTTATGGAGCCCACCTTCGAACCGATGACAGGCGCCACGCCTTTGTCGGCCTTCAAGTTTGAGCAAGTAACCGCTCCTACAGGCGACCTGGCGATGGGACTGATCAGTGGCTCTACCGGTGAAACCTCTGCGCTGATTATTCTGCTCGGAGGTGTCTACCTGGCGGCCCGAAAGATGATGAACTGGCGCATTCCCGCTTCTATTCTGGGGACGGTGTTTGTGTTGAGCAGTATTTTTTACCTGATCGACCCTGGCACCTATCCTTCACCAACTTTCATGCTCTTCTCCGGAGGGCTGATGCTAGGTGCCGTTTACATGGCGACCGATATGGTGGCTTCTCCGCTTACCCACAAAGGCGTGATCGTGTATGGCGCCCTTATCGGGCTGGTCACTTACGTGATTCGCATTTGGGGTGGCTTACCCGAAGGCGTAATGTATGCCATTTTACTGGCCAATGCCGTCTCTCCCCACATCGATGATGCCCTGCAATTGCGGGTGTATGGAACAACAAAGAAAAAGGCAGCGAAAGCATGAGTGAGCCCACTACCATACCGACCACCACTGCTCCCAACAGTTTCATCATGTTGCGCGCCATGGTGGGTATTGGTATCATCTGTGCCTTGCTGATCGTACTCACCTACGAAGGCACCAAGCCAAGGATTCAAATGCTACGAGCAGAGGCCCTGGAGCAGGCCATTTTTGAAGTATTGCCAGCCATCACCCAATCCGCAGCTTTCATCTACAAAGACGGCTCTTTTGCCCCACTTGGCGAAGACAGCAAAGCGGATAAAGGGCCCGTGGTCTATGCCGGTTATGATGCCAACGACCAATTTGTAGGCGTTGCCATAGAGGGCAGTGGACAAGGCTATGCCGGCACCATAAAGATTTTGTATGGCTACGATCCGGAGGCGCAGCAGGTCACCGGTTTTTATGTGCTTGAGAGCAAGGAAACCCCGGGATTGGGCGATAAAATTGAGTCAGACGAAGATTTTCTAGCCAGTGTAGCCGGCCTCGATGTGCAACTCAATGCGGCCCAAACGGGCCTGGAACATACGGTAGTAACGACAAAAGATGGGGAGCGCGAGCATCCGTGGCAAGTGGAAGGCATCAGTGGTGCCACCATTACCTCACGGGCCATTGGTGATATTCTCGCTTCGAGTATGTCCCACTGGGCCCCCATCATTTACCAACGGCAAAACGATTTTCAACGATGAGCCCGGACAAGCGTCCCATAGCACCCGGCTCCCAGGAGCCTACTTCCACCGATGCCTTCATCAAAGGCTTGTGGCGCGACAATCCTGTGTTTGTGCAGGTGTTGGGTATGTGTCCGGTGCTGGCCGTCTCCAATACGGCAGAGAATGCCCTGGCGATGGGGTTGGCCACCTGTTTTGTGCTTTTTATGTCCAACACGCTCGTCTCCTCCCTGCGTAATTTTATTCCCAAGCAGGTGCGGATTACAGCTTTTATCATCATCATCGCCACCTTCGTGACGATCACCGATTACGCTATCCAGGCGATCAGGGTGGAGCTGCATAAAAGCCTCGGTGCTTTCATCTCCCTGATCGTAGCCAACTGTCTCATCCTCGGTCGTGCAGAAGCCTTTGCTTCGAAAAACAGCATCGGCAAATCGATGCTGGATGCACTGGGCATGGGCTTTGGGTTTGTCTTTGCCCTCTTCTGCCTGGGTGCCGTACGGGAGTTGCTGGGCAATGGCACCTTGTTTGGCTTGATGATATTCCCCGACTCCTTCCAGGAATGGATTGTAATGATATTACCGGCCGGTGGCTTTTTCACCCTGGCTATTTGGTTATTGCTGTTTAATGGCATCAAAACAAAAAAGGCAACGACATGAATGGCGAATCGATATGGCTCATATTCATCAATGCCAGTTTGGTAAACAACTTCGTGTTGGCCTATTTTCTTGGCATTTGTCCCTTCCTCGGGGTATCCGGGAAGATGGAAACGGCTACAAAAATGGGTGGTGCCGTCACTTTTGTGATGCTCATCAGCTCTATGTGTGCCTACGGCATTCATGCCTTGCTGGTCGCCATTAACGCCCCGTTTTTACAATTGATCAGCTTTATTGTAGTGATCGCCTCTACCGTGCAATTGGTAGAGATGTTTATTAAGAAGATGAGCCCGTCCCTCTTTCGGGCGTTGGGCATCTTTTTACCCCTGATTACTACCAATTGTGCGATTCTCGGGTTGGCGCTCTTTCAGACCAACAAGGGCTATGGCTTTGGCGAGAGCATCGTATATGCCCTCGGTGCCGGTGCCGGCTTTACTCTGGCGCTGGTGTTGATTGCTAAACTGCGGGAAAAACTGGAATACGCTGAAGTACCCAAAATCGTAAAGGGCACCGCCCTGACCCTGCTGATTGCAGGTATCTTGTCGCTGACCTTTATGGGATTTGCAGGATTAGGAAGTCAATGATATGATAGGCAATTATTTGATCGGCATATTGGGCGTTGTAGGCCTCATGTTACTCTGGGTGATCATCCAGCGCTGGTGGGGCCGTGCCTTTGCAGAGGAGGTACATGAGGAAGACGTACTGGCCGATAGACGGAGCTGTGGCGATTGCGGCTGCACCACCGTTTGCAAGACAAAAAAAGTAGTGAAACCACATTAACGATACCATCATGGCACATTTAGCAGATTATCCAACCGACCAACAATACCAGGCTGTAGTTCAGGCTACTAAGCGGCTGACCCCGAAGGAAAGCGATGAAATCCGGGAAATCATCCTGGAAGTGCAACAACCGGAGTTTACCTGCCAGGTGGACCAGAGCTTTGGCGTACTGGTAAAGCCGGCCCATGATGAATTTGGTAAGGGGCTCCACCACCGGTTGTACAGCGTAGCGGACCTGCCGGGCCAGTCGAATGGCAAAACGCGTATCACCATGCTGGTGAAGCGTTGCTTCTATGTGGACGACTTCAGCGGAGAACAGTACCCGGGCGAAGCCTCCAACTACCTCTGCGATCGCAAAGAAGGCGATACGATCACAATAACGGGGCCTTTTGCCTTGCCGTTTTCTGTACCGGACAACAAAAAAGCCAACCTGATCCTGATCGGTATGGGCACCGGCATTGCTCCTTTCCGCGCTTTTGTCAAACACATTTACCAGGAGGAAAAGGATTGGCAGGGCAAGATCCGCCTCTTCTACGGAGCAAAGAGTGGGTTGGAGCTGCTCTATTTGAACGATAAGGATGGTGACCTGACCAACTACTACGATGAAAGTACCTTTGAAGCGTTTCATGCGCTCAGCCCACGGCCCCATTGGAACGACCCCATTGCGCTAGACGAGGCAATCGAGGCACGGGCAGAGGAGATCCTGGACCTGTTGCAGTCGGCCAATACCTACATCTATGTGGCGGGCTACGAGAAGGTGAAAGACAATCTGGACAAGGCCTTTGCCAAGATATTGGGTTCGGAAGAAAAGTGGAACACACGCAAGGCCGAGCTACGGGCAGGCGACAAATGGGCGGAAGTGATCTACTAAGCGATGACCATTCTGATAGCCATAGCAGCCCTGGGCGGATTGACGCTTGTACTGGCCACGATGCTGATCGTAGCCAACCGGAAGCTGTATGTCTATGAAGATCCTCGCATTGATGTGGTGGAGGAATTGCTCCCCAGTGCCAACTGCGGGGCGTGCGGCCTGCCCGGCTGCCGACCGTTTGCCGAAGCATTGGTCAACGGGGCGGTACAGCCGGCTCAGTGTACCGTAAGTACGGAGGCCGACCGGCAGGCTATTGCCGATTATTTGGGTGTTGAAATGGGTGACGCCAACAAGCTGGTCGCACGACTGGCTTGTGCCGGGGGTAGCCATGTGGCGCGTAACCGGGCTCAATACACGGGGGTGCCCTCTTGCCGTGCTGCCGCACTGGTATCGGGTGGCGGTAAAGGCTGCTCGTGGGGCTGCCTGGGCTTTGGCGATTGTGAGGTGGTCTGCGACTTTGATGCTATTACCATGGACCCGCATGGATTGCCGGTGGTAGACGAAGAGAAGTGCACCGCTTGTGGTGACTGCGTGGAGGTGTGCCCGAAGGATCTCTTTTCCCTACATCCGGTCAGCCATCAATTGTGGGTGGCTTGCAAGAATGAAGAAGAAGGCGATGGTATCCTCGAAGAGTGCGAGGTAGCGTGTACCGCTTGTGGTAAGTGCGCCATGGATGCAGGCGAGCTGATCACGATGGAGAACAACCTGCCGGTGGTCCATTACGACCAGTACCCACAACAGCAAGCCCCCATTCAGCGCTGCCCTACCGGTGCAATTGTGTGGTTGGATAAAAAGTTGGGCGCCATCAAAGGAGCCGAGAGCAAGAAGATAGTGCGGAAAGGCGAACGCCCCATGGGGACAAGTTGAGGATTTTGATGAGAGAATGGAAGCGAAGCGATTGATCGATATGCGATACCAGCCTGCACGCTGTCGCAGTAGGCGCCCGGCAGGTGCGATGTGCGACTGACG
>CAJXXO010000246.1 GCA_913062655.1 uncultured Bacteroidota bacterium
GGCCGCATGGGCCAGCCGCTATCCCGATCCCGCAGATATTGGATTTTATTCACCCTGATGCTTACGGGGGAGGGAATCTTCCTGTTGCCCTTTGTGGTAGCGCGGGTTTTTCGGCCCACCTTTCTTTCCGTTTTTGAGCTAACCAATTTTGAGTTAGGTACCGCATTTTCGCTCTATGGTGTGGTAGCGATGGTCTCCTATTTCTTTGGGGGTCCCATAGCAGACCGTTTTCCCCCGCGTACCATCATGATTGTGTCTTTACTGGCTACAGCGGTAGCCGGTTTGATAATGGCCACTATTCCATCAATGGTTGTCCTCACCTTGCTGTATGGTTTTTGGGGGCTCAGTACCATTCTACTTTACTGGGCTGCCGCCATCAAAGCCACGCGGCAATATGGTGGCGAGGAGTCACAGGGGCGGTCTTATGGCCTGGTGGATGGCGGCCGGGGACTGGTAGCAGCGGCTATCGCCTCGGCCGCTGTGTTGCTGCTCGAGCTGTTGCTGCCCGTACCGGCAGAGGCTGCCACTGTAGGTGATCTCACACAAGCCCTGAGTTGGATCATCGGTATCTTCTCCGGTTTTGTAGCCCTCACCGCGCTTCTGGTTTGGTGGACCTTCCCCCCGCATGATACGTCAGCTACTGTGGCCTCGCCCAAAGTTGGCTGGGAGGGATTACGCACTTTACGGTATCATCCATCGGTTTGGTGGCAAGCCTTGATCCTGTTGTGCGCCTACGTGGGGTACAAGTGCACTGATGACTTTTCATTGTATGCGCAGGTGGCCTTTGGGTATGATGACGTAGCAGCCGCACATGTAGGCACTATCTCTTATTGGATGCGGCCCGGGGCAGCCGTGGCGGCCGGATACCTGGGTGACCGCTTTGGGCATACCCGGCTGACGATGATCGCCTTTGGCATTATCATAGCAGGCAGTACCGTTATTGCAGCAGGAGTGCTAGAAGCGGCATTGCCGGTAACGCTTCTCATGACCATTGCCTTAGCTAGTATAGGCATTTATGCCTTGAGAGGGCTCTATTTTTCCCTTTTCCAGGTCTCCCACTTTCCCTTACGTTTCACCGGTACGGCCGTGGGCATTATATCCGTTATTGGTTACAGCCCGGATGTTTTCTTTGGTCCACTGATGGGCTACCTGCTCGACCACTACCCCGGAGCATGGGGCCATCAATTGCTATTCCTCGTTTTGATCGGTTTCGCTTTATTAGGAATAGTGGCTACCTGGGCCTTTCGCCAGACGGTCGCTAAAACTCAGACCTGAATGGCCAGTACAACCGTACCCCGATATGCGGTATACTCGTGCCATGCCAACCTATCCGCTGCTGCCATCGCCTCCACTTTTTGCTCACCGGCCTTCACAACAGGTGCGGCAGAACGATGGTAGACGACAATGACACCTGCATATGTAAACGCCAAACTACCAGCCGCCAATTGAAGGGTCAGGGTGGTATCGGGTTGCATTTGCCAACTGGCCTGGCGCTCTTCAGTCGTCCACCAATGCGCGGGCACCCATTTCGGTACGAAGGAGATGTGGCCATCCTTTACCTGAATACCCAGGTCACCGTAGCGATTAATGATATCTTCCTTTACCTGCCCCGTCATGCCAGGTTGGCGGGCGCCCTTCTTGTGTGGCGTATGGGAATATGGATCTAAAGGAATAGCACCATATACGGCAGGTGACTTGTCCCAGCCAATGCCGGCTTGCAAATGACGATACTGTGCCCAAAGCGCTTGGTCAGATGCATCTGAGAAATCCAGATCATGACGCTGGAGCTCCTGCTGGGTAGACAAGACCAACTTGCTGACCATATGCCAATATATAGACCCCAGCCCCTCGTATCCATAGAAAGTGCCTGAACGACCGGTAAAAGCGCTGTGGTTAAATTGTTCCTCATACCAGCCCTCGATTTCCCGTTGCCTATCCATTGTCCACTCCGGTAAGTGCCGGAACGATTGCAATGCCATATGGCAAGCGCTGTCATTTACAAGAGCGGCATGGAAGTGGTAATGTCCTTGCGGATTGGGTGTAAAAATTCGCTGTTGCGGTTGTGCCAATATAGCTTTGGCCAGCGGGTGTCTTTCCACTTGATCTTTCGGTAGCCTATTTCGCTCCATGAATTGAGGCAATGTCCGATTAGGATAGAGCAGGAAGCTCTCCTGCCGGGGTTCGTACAGATCGCTTGTCTGCAATGCGGTTAAGAGTTGAGCTACATCTTCCTTCGCCAACACTCCTGCATCCAATACCGCAGCTTGCCCTTCCAGCATTAAATAGAGCGGCTTGGTGTGCAGTGTCTTCCCATCTGTCTGCACCAAATGATAACTGTGGTACAATTGATCGGATCGTTTATTGGCTGCGATAGTAGCGTCCAGTACATCGCAGACCTGCTGCAACCCTTCTCGCCATGCTGCAAGTGACAGGGTAGTTCTCTCACCCAGCTCTTTTTGATAGGCACTTTCCCGGTAAAGGCTGCCGGCTTGCATGGCTGCTTGCAGGTAGTGTAACGCCTCCCCGTCCTCTGCATATTGGCGTAGAGCATCGATCAATTGCGTCCAATGTAACTTTATCCTTTTGGCAACAGGCAAGTCCCGATCGGGTAAGTCAGTTGTCCAAGTAAGCAGGTTGTGCACATGCTTGCGCAACTGGTATACGGTTACAGCGGAGGCGCCTCTGCCGACCAAGGCATTGTTGGCATCGTTCCATTCCGGTCGTTGTGTGTTCAGCCATATGCCCACACCGGGGATGAGGTTATCCAACTTAGCACTCATCGAAATGAGCAATTTCTCCAAACCGTTTAGCCGCAGCAGTTCCCCTTTTCGGAATACCATCTTCCCGTCACTGCCTATCTCGTCTGCCCTTTGTAAGGCTGCCTGATGCGCTTCATCATCAAAGATTATGGTATCGGCTGCATGGCGATAAATGGAGGCGGCTGATTGGATGCGATAAGGCACATCTGGACAAACAAACCAATCTTTATCCAACCATTCGGCCCACGTGTGGGGTGACAGGGCCTGCCAGCGCTCTAACAATTTCGTTTGGTAGATAATCTGATGATCACCCCAATACCCTACATAAGACCAGTCATCCTGCGGGTCTAGCACCTCCCAGTCGACACCATCTTTATCAATGCGGTAAGGATTGTAGCCATCAATAGTGCTGGCATTCCAAAATTTCGCCACCATAGCCGGCAGTAGCTCCGGGTAGGTATGCGACAGCGCTTCCCAATTTTGAAAAATATCTCTCCAATTGCCCTCATAGAAAAGCACATCGTAGCCGTATTCGTCTTTCACATGGATATGAAAGGCATTCCATGGTCGGCTGGGGTCTCCGTGTCGTCTGCTAAAACCAATGGGCATGTATTCCATCATGAGCCGTATGAGGTCAGGGTGCCCGGTCGCAAGTGCTCTTTCCCGCAAAACAGGTACCGGCAACCGATCGGGGAGGGCTTCCATCCAATCTGCAAACCGATTGGCGACCGCACGATTGGCCGCCTTCAGGTAGTGCTTAGCATCCACAATGGGACAGGTGGCATCCTGAAAAAGCAGGCCACCGCGCATGCTGTTGAACAATACATTACTGGTGTGTCGATATTGGGCATTGGCATCCCCCAGATGCTGCTTACCATCTGTGATGGAAAGCAGGTAGTCCAGTCGCTGGGTGGTCTCATCAAGAGAAGCCTGAAGCTGTGCTTCAATATCCGATTGTTCTACGCGCTGCCGCAGCCCTTCGACCTGTGCGGCATTGTAGTGGCTATCCACAACCATCGACCAGGTGTAGGATGCCCCTGGCTCAATCGTCTTCTGGTCAATCATCCAGAAGGCCATCTCTTCCCCTTTTGATTCGGGCCGGATGGCTAACGCCTCTTTGCGTTGGAAAGCCCACCAATCGTAATCTTGCAACGAAAAACCTTCGGGCTCTTCTCCCGCAAACCAGGCCACATTGGTGGTAAGGGCTTCTGCAGGTTCTGCCCGGTCAATGGGCGTAGCACTGAAGCGATAGAGCGCAAGTGGTCCGTACCACTCGGCTTTTTTGTAGGCGGTCATCAGATTACTCCTACTATCCTGCGCCTCCTTCTTAATACCAGCCGGCAATAGTTGACGCACACCATCCATCAGACTTACACGTACCGGTTGGCCACTCTCGTTGATCAATTTTGCTTGCCGCACAAAACCAAAGGCCTCCGAAACCTGCCAACTGTATTGCATACGGAGTCCAAGTTGCTCCTGTACTTCTTCAAAAATGAGCTGATGACTGTAAACATCCTTATACAAATGCCGCCTGACGCTTTGGAAAGGGTCTTGTGCCCACTGAAAGGGGGCCCAGTAGTGGCTATCATTTACCCATAGTTGGGTGGCTGGCCCTTGCAAGCCCGATAGATGATGGAGTTTGTCCTCGGTGTAATAGGGAAAGAGCGCCTGGTCGGCATCTACGCGACCAGCCGTCACACCACCTCGGCTTGACGCAAATAACCAGTGATCGTAGGGGCTTACCAGGGTTATTAGAAATGGCT
>CAJXXO010000247.1 GCA_913062655.1 uncultured Bacteroidota bacterium
TCTTTAGGTGTGGTTTGGCGATACATCACCGCGACCAAAAAAACCACCGCTCCGAAGGCAAATCCAGTCATCAACACATTCTCGGCATTGGCCCAAAAGCGCAGTCGAAATACCAGCCCCAGCATACCAAAAGAGAGGCTCCAAAGCCCTACAAAATAGAGAATGCGCATAACCCGCTCCACTCGCTTGTCAAACAAGACCAAAGCGCCCGACAGCAGGTAGTACATCCCCAGCGTAGTGAGTGCTACTACGATCAACTGCTGGGAAAAGGCTACATTCCCATACAGCATTATGAGCGTCAATACGGCAAAGCCGATGAATAGCCCCTCCAGGTTCTTCTTGATCTGATTCATTCCTTTTGCTTCGTGTCTATCCAAATGGTGACCGGGCCATCATTGACCAGTGACACCTGCATATCGGCCCCAAACGCCCCGGTTTGTACCTCTTTGCCTGTCATGAACGACAGGGCTTTCACAAATTCCTCATACAGCGGAATAGCCACATCCGGCTTGGCGGCACGAATATAACTCGGCCGGTTGCCTTTTTTGGTTTTTGCGTGCAGGGTAAACTGACTTACCACCAGTACCTCACCATCCACATCGCTCAGGTCGAGGTTCATCAGTCCTTCCTCATCGTTGAAGATGCGCAATTGAGACACCTTCTTCGCCATCCACTCCAGGTCATCGGTGGTGTCCTCCGGCTCAAAGCCTACCAAGAGCAGCAGCCCTTTCCCGATTACGCCTTGAATCTCGTTACTGGCCGTTACCTTAGCTTCTGATACACGCTGAATCACTGCTCGCATTACCAGGGTTTTTTGTCTTTAATGTCAAATACGATGTGTATGTAATTCTCATACCGGGTGTAGGGGATATCGCCTGCCTCCACCGCAGCTTTTACAGCGCAGCCCGGCTCATCCATGTGGGTACAGTTATTAAACTTACAATCATGCAGGAGGGCTCGCATCTCCGGGAAATATTGCGACACCTCTTCTGGTTCCAGGTCTACATGGCTCAGCTCCTTAATGCCCGGTGTGTCGACCACATGCCCCCCGAAAGGCCAGGCATGCATGCTGGCAAAGGTAGTGGTATGCTGCCCCTTGCCCGAATAGTTGGACAGAGGAGCGGTGCGCAGATCCAGCTCCGGGTATAGATGGTTGATCAGGGTGGACTTCCCGACACCGGAGTTGCCCGCCATAAGGGTCACCTTATCTTGCAACTGGGCTTGTAACTTGTCCATCCCCTGACCTGTTTTTGCAGACACCAACAAGACCGGATAACCGATACTATGGTACAAGGCGGCTACCTCGGCCAGCGCATCCATTTCCTGCTCATTCAGCAGATCGATTTTATTGAAAACCAGCACGGCTGGCACATGGTACGCTTCGCACGCTACCAGCACGCGGTCGATAAAGCCCTTTTTGAGCTTGGGATAACGATAAGTAAGGATAAGGCACGCCTGATCGATGTTGGCGGCAATGATATGCTGATGGTGCTTCTTCCGGGTGGAGGCCCGTACCAGGTAATTGTGGCGTTGATGAATAGCAGCTATCACCCCTGACTCTCCGTGCGACTCGGTCTCAACCGTTACCCGATCGCCCACCGCTACAGGGTTGGTAAAACGCTTATCTTCTTGCCGAAACTTTCCCTTCAACCGACAGGGCAATACCTCACCGTTTTCCAACTCTACGGTGTACCAACTGCCCGTTGACTTCAACACTAGTCCATTCACTACCAGCTCCTTTTTACCATGACACGCTTTTTGCCTCGTGGACGGCTTTGGCGAGGCTGTACATTCGGTCCGGCTTTTCCTCCAACACATTACCTACCACTATCACATCGGCTCCCGATCGGCACAGCCGGCTCACCTGTTCCGGCTGGCGCAATCCACCGCCTACAAACAGCGGCCCTTGTATCTGCTGTCTTACCGCGGCCAGTAAGCTGGGCTGTACCGGCTGAGGGGCACCACTTCCCGCATCGAGATAGGTGGCTTGCAGCCCCAGTTGCTGCCCCGCCAGGGCGGTAACAGCCGCTATTTCCGGTTTGTTGGCTGGTATGGGCAGAGAATGGCTCATGTAGGAGACGGAAGTCGGTGCGCCTCCATCAATCAGCATATAGCCGGTGGAGATCAGCTCCAGTTGCGAAGCCGCCAACCGTGGTGCCGCCTCCACATGGCGACCGATCAGTAGCTCAGGATTGCGGCTGGAGATCATCGACAGCAGCAGCAAGGCATCAGCCGCGGGCGTTATCTGCAAAGTATTGCCGGGAAAAAGCACTACCGGAATATCACTGTGGGTCTTCAAGCCAAGCACTACTGCATCCAACTGGTCTTCCACCAGCAGGCTCCCTCCCACCAGCCATAGGTCAATGCCTGATTCCTTGCCCAAAGTGCACAAGTGTGGTAACCGGTCGATGGCCACCTCGTCCGGGTCAATCAGCACGGCAAATAAAGGTTGCTGTTGTTGGCGGGCTTTCCTCAGATGTTCAAATACCGTTTGGGCCATGGGCTGGGGTTGAAATTCAAATATACCCAATCCGTGTGGGTCTACTTATCCTTAGGGCCTTCTGCTGTTATCACAGTCCTGCCCGGTTTTCGATAAGGGCGTATGATCAAACGCAAGGCACGGTCGTAGGTAAAGTAATTCCACACCCAGTCGATGAAGACAATGGCTTTATTACGAAAACCGATGAGCTGAAAGATGTGCACAAACATCCAAATGAACCAAGCGGGAAAGCCGCTGAATGATTTCAGCTTCAGGTCGACTACGGCATTGTTGCGGCCGATGGTGGCCATGTTGCCTTTGTCAAAGTATTCGAACGGTGCCATCAATTGATCGGCCTGCAACCGTTCCAGGTTGTTGGCCAAATGCTCTCCCTGTTGCATAGCCACAGGCGCCAGCATGGGGTGCCCCTTTGGCGTTTTGTCCGTCACCATAGCAGCTACATCGCCAATGGCGAAGATATTTTCAAATCCCTCAACGCGATTGTACCGGTCTACCCGAATTCTATCACCGGGAACCAGGGCCTCTTTTGATAAGCCTGCCGGTGGCGCACCCTTTACCCCTGCTGTCCAGATGAACGTTTCCGCTCGATATTGTTGGCCACTATCATCCGTAGCAAAATTCCCATCGTACGATGTAATGGCCGTATGCAGATGGACCTGAACCCCAAATCGCTCCAAAGCAGCCAGGGCGTTGGCACTCGATTTATCCGACATGGGGGGCAATACAGCATCTGCCATTTCAAAAAGATGTACCTCCATTTGGGAAAAATCCAGCTCCGGGTAGTCTTTCGGCAGTACGTATTTGCGCATCTCACTTATCGCACCGGCTAGTTCAACCCCACTAGGCCCCGCCCCCACGATCACTACACTCATAAATTGCTTTCGCAATCCTTCATCCTGTGTCAGGAGCGCTTTTTCCATGTTTTGCAGCAATATGCTACGAAGATTCAGCGCCTCCGGTACCGTTTTCAACGGCATGAACTGATCGGCATCATCCTTCAGGTTGAAGAAGTTGTTGGTACTGCCGGTAGCAATAACCAGGTAATCGTAATAGATTTCACCGATGGAAGTAGTAACGCATTGCTGCGCAGGCCGTACATCCTGCACCTCCCCTACCCGAAAGTGAAAGTTGGGGGTACGCTTAAAAGCCCTTCGCAAGGGGTAAGCTATCGACCCCGGCTCGAGACCACCGGTGGCTACCTGGTACAACAGTGGCTGAAAGGTGTGGTAATTGTGCTTATCGATCAGCACTGTCTGAAAGCGCTTATGGGCAATCGACTTAGCCAGCTTTACTCCGGCAAAACCACCTCCTATGATGACAACTCTGGGTAATTGAGTGCGGGGAATCGTAAAAGTTACTGTGTCGTCCATAGCAAAGGGTTGGGGGGTAAGGTACAAGTTGTGCCCCTGCGTACCAAATGTCAGGATTTGGCCGGCTTATCCCGGTCGGTGTCGAGTTTGGCATTGGGTGCCAGGTCTTTCTTGTACACCAGCGTTCGATATGGGAAGGGAATTTCCACCCCTTCGGCATCAAACCGTTTTTTGACACGGTCAAACAATTCGGTGGACATCACAAAAGCCTCCAGTGGTGTGTTGGCCCACAGCTCCGCCCGAATGTTCACGCTAAAGTCCCCCAATCCTACCACGCGGGTGAGTACGCGCTCCTCTCCGGCTTGGATCTGTTCAGGCGTTCTTGGATCAATGAGTAACCGGTGCTGTAGCATCTCTTCGTGGATAATGGATCGAGCCAAGTCCACATCGCTATCATAGCTGATACCAAATATGATCCGCTTATTGGTTTTTTCATCGATGATGCTGGAGTTGACCAGTGTTTCGTTGCTGATGATGGAATTGGGAATGATGATACGCCTGTTCTCCCAATTTCGAATAACAGTATGCCGAAGGGTAATATCTTCCACCTTACCATCATACTGATCGGCAATGGTGATCACATCATTGATGCGAAACGGCTTGAACAG
>CAJXXO010000248.1 GCA_913062655.1 uncultured Bacteroidota bacterium
TTCTCGTTGGGTACCTGGAGCTGCCAGGGGTTGATGTCGGGCGTGTTGGGCCAGAAGTTGGGGCGATAGTAATCGCGCATTTCCGACTGGGTCAGCTCTACCATGTATTCGATCAGGCCTGCCTTGTCGGGGCGCCATGTGTAGTAGGTGTACGATTGGTTGAAGCCGATCTTACCCAAATGCTTCATCACGGAAGGTTTGGTAAAGGCTTCTGCCAGGAAGATGGTATCCGGGTGCTTGTCCCGTATTTCCTTAATTACCCATTCCCAGAAGGTGAAGGGTTTGGTGTGCGGGTTGTCCACCCGGAAGATGCGCACCCCCTGTTCGATCCAATGAAGAAAGACGCTTTTCAGCTCTTCCCACAGGTTTTTCCAGTCGGCTGTCTCAAAGTTGATCGGCAGCACATCCTGGTACTTCTTGGGCGGATTTTCTGCATATTGAACTGTGCCATCCGGCCGCCATTTGAACCATTGCGGGTGCTCCTTTACGTAAGGGTGGTCGGGTGAGCACTGAAAAGCAATGTCCAGCGCGATGTCGATGTCGTATTCTTTGGCCGCTTTCACCAGGTCGCGGAAATCATTAAGGGTACCCAGGTCCGGGTGAATCGATTTGTGACCGCCCAAAGGCGAGCCGATGGCCCAGGGTGAGCCCACATCACCCGGCTCTGCTACCGTGCTGTTGTTTTTCCCTTTTCTATTCTTTTCCCCAATGGGATGAATAGGCGGCAGGTAGATGGTGTCAAAGCCCATCGTGGCGATACGGGGCAGCAAGTCGATACAATCCTTAAAGGTGCCGTGCTGGCCCGGTACAGTGCTGGCCGACCGGGGAAAGAATTCATACCAGGAACTGAATAGCGCCTTTTTAAACTCTACCTCCACCCGCAGAAAATGGTCGTAGGTGGTGGCATGCTGAATGTCCGGGTACTTATACAGCAGTTCGAATAGCTCCTCTTCCAAGGCTGCAGCGGTAGCTTCCTGCTGGGTTTGTGGGTCGTTAAAAAGCTTTTGATAGTGCTTCAACTTCTGCTTGTCATTGCCGGTGGCTAGTTTGGCTGCTGCTTTGCAGAAGAGGGCGCCCATTTGCAGCTCCACCCCTACCTTTTGGCCGGCCCTGATCTTTTTGCCGATATCCCGGTACCAGCTTAACGCATGGTCGATCCAGGCTGAAATGGTGTAGAGATAAGTGCCTTTTTTGACGACCGGAAAGGTAGCCTGGTAGTGGTCTTCATACTGCTCGGCCATATTTACCTCGCGCCAGTTGCGCTGGCGTTCGTGTTTGTAGAGCACTTTCGCACGAATTACATCGTGACCGTCTGCGAAAAGCTCGGCTGTCACCTCTACCGTCTCTCCTTCTGTTCGTTTGATGGGATACTTGCCTTCATTGATCTCAGGCTGTACCTGATTGATATACACACGTAATCTGCCGTCTTTCTTGTCCATGGTTCGGTTTACGGGTTGCCGAAATAAGGGCTCTAAAAATAGTAAAGGCACCCCACTTTAGAGAAGATGCCGGTCATAGATTCGGTGGTTGGCGATGGCGGGGTGAAGTCGTAACTTTGGCGACAAATCTGAAAACTATGCGTAGTGTACTTTTGCTGATGATAGGGCTGGCGAGTATGTCTTTGTGGGGGCAGAATATTGACTTGTCCCAATTTTCCTCACCGGTAGACGACAAAGCGTTGCTATTTGCGGTAGATCAGCCCGCAACGGCTAATGATTTGCTGCTAAATGCCAAGGCTATGACCATCCGTGTGGAACGGACAAAACGCAAAGATGAGCAGCCCCGCTATGTGGAAGTACTGGTGCGCTACGATGACCTGAACCGGGAAAAGCACTTGCTGCGGGTGGATAGTTTTTCCCGTGATACCACCTTTGCCATTGCCCTTGAATGGGCGGAAGGGCGCAGAGTGAAAGATGTAGAAGTTCACACCTACACCAAAAATGGTCAATTGGAGCTGACAGAGGTGTCGTACACCAAAGGTGGCGCGGTGACCGACTGGACTGCGACCGACTTGATGGGTACCGGTTTTGCGGACAAGAACAATGCGATGCAAAATGACATATTGGTCATTTCATCGCCCATTGATGCTCCGCCCCACCTTACCAAGTTGACCAAGCCCAAAGTAGAATTTGTAGCCAGCCTGGCCAACAGTGAAGGGGAGGCATTGAACGGAGAGGGCGTACTTACCTGCTACCTGATCGATTTGAGTGAAGAGACCGTCTCCACCCAGAAGTTTACCGTAACCGGTACTCCACAGACTTTTACACTCGACCTATCGGATAAAGACCTGACCTATGGATACCTGGTCACTTTTCAGCCGGTAATGGGTCAGCCGTGGGTAGCCATCCGGAACATGCAAGTGTTGGCGGAGTAAAGCATGCAATAGTAAATGTCTTCCGCCAATGGCCAAATTAGTGGGGAATTATGCCCGCAAGCCGAAAACCTTTTTTTTAGATCCCTGTTGAAGGTTGGAGTTCGAATAACCATAGAAACGTTCAACAGATGAAACAGTTGGGATGGCTTGGTGTGCTAATGTTGAGTGCACTTACCGCTTTAGGGCAAAATGGTATCATAAAGGGCAAAGTGGTGGATGCCATTAATAATGAGCCGTTACCTTTCACCAATGTGCTGGTTATCGGCACCGACATCGGTACCACTTCCGACCTCAACGGCAACTTTACTATTGAAGGATTAGAGCCGGGTTTATATAGTCTCACCGCAAAATATGTTGGTTTTCAGGATAAGACCATTTACGAGGTGTTGGTCACCAACAGCAAGCCGGCTGTAGTGGAATTCAAGATGGAGGAAGCCGGCAGTGAACTCCAGGAGGTGGTCGTAAAAGCAGACCCCTTTAAAAAATCTGCAGAAAGCTTAGTCTCCGTGCAAACCCTTGGTATTGCAGAGATTGAGCGGAACCCCGGTGCCAACCGTGACATTTCCCGTGTGATTCAGTCGCTACCGGGTGTAGCTTCTACAGTAGCCTTTCGTAATGATATCATTATTCGCGGGGGCGGCCCCAACGAAAACCGCTTTTACCTGGACGGAGTGGAGATACCGGTGATCAATCACTTCGCCACGCAAGGGGCAGGAGGTGGCCCGGTGGGCATTATCAATGTTAACTTCATCAACGAGGCGACACTGTATACCGGTGCGTGGCCGGCCAATCGGGGTAATGCGCTCAGCTCTGTAATGGAGTTGAACATGCGCGAAGGACGTACAGACCGACTTGGGGGTACTTTTACCTTAGGGGCCACCGATTTGGGCTTAACGGCAGAAGGCCCATTGGGGAAAAAAGCCAACTTTATCGTATCGGCCAGGCGGTCCTATCTTCAGTTTCTATTTGATGTGATTGGGCTGCCCTTCCTACCGACTTACACCGATGTACAGTTTAAAGTCAAATACCGACCAAGCAGCAAACATGAGTTTACACTCATTGGGTTAGGCGCATATGACGAGTTTGCCCTCAACCTCGATGCCAATGAGACAGAGGAGCAGCAGTTTTTACTCGACAACTTGCCCGTTACTCCGCAGTGGAATTACACGCGCGGGCTGGTGTACAAAAACTACAGGGACAATAGCTACACCACGGTGGTGTTGAGCCGCTCGGTGCTGGATAATACCGCCTTCAAGTACGAAGGCAATGACGATTCCGATCCGGATAATCTGATCCTGGATTACAACTCACAGGAAGCGGAGAATAAGCTTCGTATCGAAAATACCAGTCGATGGAATGGCTTCAAGATTAATGTGGGGGGTAATTACGAATTGGCGACTTACACCAACAGTACCTACAATAAGCTGGTAACTCCATTTGGGGTGCGGGAGATCAATTTTGAAAGCGACCTGACGCTCAACAAATGGGGCTTGTTTGGACAAATCAGTCGCAGCTTCTTCAGTGAACGGTTAACGGTATCGCTGGGAGTTCGGTCCGATGCGATTGATTATTCTGATCAGACCAATAACCTGTTGGATCAATTATCACCGCGATTGTCTGCCTCGTATAAGGTCACCGACCGGCTCAGTGTCAATGGTAGTATTGGACGCTATTATCAGTTGCCGCCCTATACGGTAATGGGATACCGCGACAGCTCGGGGCGCCTGGTGAATAGAGACAATGGCCTTACCTACATTCAGAGCGATCACTTAGTAGCGGGGATGGCCTATACTTTCCCTACCAATACACGTATTTCTGTGGAAGGCTTTTACAAGGGCTACAGCAATTATCCTTTCCTGACACGCGACTCACTGACGCTGGCTAACCTGGGCGGTGACTTTGGGGTAGTGGGCAATGAGCCGGCTACCAGTTCGAGTGATGGCCGCGCGTATGGAGTGGAGGTTTTTATTCAGCAGAAGTTGTATAAAGGCTTTTACGGTTTGCTGGCATATACGCTCTTGTGGAGTGAGTTTGAAGACAAGAATGGTAACCTGGGGCCGAGTGCCTGGGACAGCCCTCAGTTTATCACAGCC
>CAJXXO010000249.1 GCA_913062655.1 uncultured Bacteroidota bacterium
ATGTTTGGGGTTCATATTCAGCCTGCGCAATATATCGCGCCACGTGGTGGGCGTAAACTTCACCTTTGTATACTCTGTATTGTTGACGTGTTTGGTCATTCCTTTGGCATAGGCCAGTGCTTTTTTGCCTACAGAAGTGTTGGGGTCGTAATACAGAAAAATCTCACGTTTGTTGGTTTTCATAGTCATAACATTAAAAGGTGAGCAAAAACTATAAAGTTCAGGCTCTTGTAAATTACGATTTTTCGGTGAATAAAAATATGGTGTTGATATTTTGCTGCAGCTAGCGTGCTGGTCGTAGTTTCATGACAAACTAAAACGTAGGCAATTCAGTTGGGCTTACCAAATATGGCAACTACCGATTCTTTACCCGAACAGCGTCAATTTTGGCGCGGCCTACTCATACCCTTAGCTTTCGTAGCACTTCTGTGGGTGATCGAATTGTTGGAATATACCTCCGGCACTTCATTGGTCCGGTGGGGGATAGAACCGCGTACCCTCAATGGCTTTATCGGCATATTACTGGCTCCGCTTATTCACGATGATTGGCAGCACCTGATCTCCAATTCCTTGCCGCTTATTATTCTCGGCTTTACAATCATCAACGGTTATCCCAAGGTGTGGTTAAAAGCTTTTGGCTGGATCTATGGCCTTACCGGTTTTTGGGTGTGGGTGGCGGCCCGGCCCAGCTTTCACATCGGTGCCAGTGGATTGATCTATGGACTGGCTGCCTTTCTATTTTCTATGGGCGTGCTACGAAAAGATCAACGCTCCATGGCGCTGGCGCTGCTGGTGGCCTTCTTGTATGGCGGATTGATCTGGGGCATATTACCCATTCAGGAAGGGGTATCGTGGGAGTCGCATTTATTGGGACTGGTATCAGGTGTATTTGCCGCCATCATGTACTACAAGGTCGACTATCCTGTGAAAAAGAAGTTGCCCGATTACGACCCAACCGATATTCCGCATATGCCATACTGGAAATACGAAGTAGAAGGCGGTGTAAAACCGCAGTTTCAACAAAGTACGCAGCCACAGGTGCGCATTCATTACCAATACAAACCTACTGTACCAACACCTCCACCAGCTTCATCTGCTGATCGTCCCAAAGCTGCACCCAGTACCAACCCTTCGGAAGAGCAGGCACCGCCAAATGAGTAGCCCGGGTAGCGCCCCGGTCCACCACCTGTCCGGCTATATTGATCCAATTGTAGTGTAAGGCGCCTTGGGCATTTCCCGAAAACTGCATCGTCTCTCCAGGTGAGACAACGTTGGGATAGAGTTGCCATGCGGGGTCCTGTGGCAAGTTTACACTGGTGGGTGGGTTGGCCCCCGGCTTGTACAGCACCTGTGTGGTCAGGCCTGTACCGATCACATTGATTTGATTGATCTGCAGTACCGGTGTGCCTTCACCCTTGGCCAGCCATTTGTACTCAATAGTTTGGCGTGGGATGGCTACCGGGAATGGAGAGCCTTGCACATCCAGACTATCCAACTGATCTACCGTACTTTTTACCCGCAACACATCAAAAGTGTCGCCTGGCAAATAGAGCGTACCATAGCCATCCACCTCGGTAAATCGATCCACGCGGCTCTTGTAGCTTACCAGGTTGGGTATGGTGATGTCAATAGTAGAACTCGAACTGAAAGTATCATTGGCACTGAGGGGAAACTGGTAGATCTTATCCGGTACATCATATCTGGCCGGCAGGGGAATGCCATTCACACTGCCGGCAAAGCCTGCATCGAAAAAGCCGGTTGTGGTCACATTAAAAAACTGATACGCATCTGAAAGCTGCAATTGGCCTAAGCCCTGATTAACATTGAGCGATATTACCCGGTTGGCGGCCCCGAAGAAAACAAAAGTGTACACAGCAGGCGCAGCAGAAAAGGCTTGAAAAGTATCTGCCTGCGTGGCTATGGCATTGAGATTGCTGAAGTTCCAGGTGTAATTGCTGCCGGTAGGAGTAGGGTCTACCTGCAGAAACGTGTCTGCTACGGCTCTTACGATTACATCATCCACTGCCGGCATATCGCTGTCGGTGATGGTGATTTGAGCGGAGATAGTAAAAGGGAATAGAAAAAGAAGTAGAAATAAACGTGGCATACCATCAATTTACCGTAAAGGTACTATTATGTCGTTTCATTCAGAATTTGAATGATGAAGCGATAGAGTCCGACCAGGCCGGTCACCAAAATATAGAAAATGGCTTCGATGGTAAAGAAGAACTTGAAGTCGCCCAATTCTTGCAGACTTACCCGTGCTATGGCTTGTGTGGCCGCTAATACAGCTATAGTCAACACTATGTAAACCAGGAAAGAAATACCCACATAGCGGTACCAGCGTTTGCGAAAAATGCCCATGATCGGATTGCCGGCCGTAAACAGCAATAGAAAAGTAGCGGCCATATACCACTCTGACTTTTCGTCTATATGAAACAGGTGTCCCAAAATAACAGCCGCCAGGGTAATCAGCAATAGCGCTACCCCTTGTATGACCGGATTGTAGCTTGACTTTCCGGCTAAGGTAAATTGACGCGCTCCCGTACGAACAGTTGAATCAGGCATAAGCTTCTTCCAAAGTGGCATTGATACCGCGATCGATTAGCCCGTCTTTCATGATTTGCAATTCTTCCCTTGGGCCGGTCTTCACGCAATACTTCCCTTTGAAATGAATTATCATAGCGCATTGTTCAGCCTGTTCTTCGGTATGACCACAGATTTCCACCAAACTCTTGATTACCCAGTCGAAGGTATTGACATCGTCATTATGCACAATGAGGTTCACCGGCTCATCGGTGGCAAATACCACATCGTCTTCTTGCTGTGGAGCGGTATACGGCTGTTCAAGATTCATATACTCCTCAAAAAGGTTTTGTTTGTTGTAGTTGATAGTATTGCAAGTAAGCACTGATAATCACAAAGTTAAAATGATCCTGGTATTGCTCAACGTATGCTGCTATCATTTGTTCTAATCGCGCAACAATGGAGATGAGCGATAATCGATAGGCCGGGCTTTCGGCCCACACATTGTGCATACGCGAAATGTAAGCCGATTGGGTGCCTCCACGCCAGAAATGATCTTGCCAAATCTTCACATCTTTTACACAATCCTCCCAACGGTCGTATTTGCTGTAGCCCCGGTAGTGATCGGTTCGCATGGAAGGGCGACTCCCCGGCACCCGCATACCGATAAAGTTATTGGTCTGCCGAAACAGGTAGCTATTGTAGGTCCAGCCGGCTTCAGTGATAGATTGGGCCAACACCACCTTCCAATGCGCCACACCCGCCCGCAGTAGTTCCTTGGCCATGTTTTCCACCGAAATTGGCCGGGTGAATGGGGTGGGCAAACCATTAGGCTGGGCGACCGATGTGCCGGTCACCACAACGAAAAGGGCTACCAACAACCATCTTGGCATACTAGCTGACTGGATTTAAGACGACACTGAAGACCGTAATGTGATTCATATCGCGGTCGTAATACAGCTTATCAAGGGCATCGTAGATGTTATTGGCGCGAAAATAAGAGGTGTGCAACTCGGCATCGCCATGCGCCTTCCACTGTACCGTGTAGCTGTTTTCTTTCTCCCGGTAATCGCGAACATAAGCCAGCATTTTCTGCATGGCATCCAACCGATCGACCCCCCACACCGAATGGAAGAGGAAGGATTGATTGTGTCGTGGATTCACTGTAATCAAGTCGAGGCGCAATTTACCCTCCACTTCATTGAATTCGAATAGCAAATCTTCAATTGACGTCCCGAAATGCTCCCGAATCTTCTTCTGCAGTTCAACCACTTGTACGTCTTGTGCTGCGGAACGTGTCATAACCATTAGGCTTTGTATTAAAGGTAACAGATAAACGGGCGAATATACACTTTGTTGACCTGAAAATCGGCCATAATGTCCGTCTATCAACGGTTTTGGCAGCTTTTTCTGCCATTTTTTCGATACCGGACGCCATGGAATATTGTTTGTGAGGATAGAGGCACAAAGGAGACGTAACTATGAACTTGAATCAATATACCATCAAAGCACAGGAGGCTATCCAACAGGCACAGCAGATCGCCATGGGGATGGACCACCAACAGATCGAACCGGTACACCTGCTCAAAGGAGTACTCGAAGTCGATGAAAATGTAACCCCTTTTCTGTTAAAAAAACTCTCGGTCAATAGCGACCGGTTAAAAGAGCTCGCAGACGGACTGCTGCAAAAGCTGCCCAAAGTACAAGGAGAAGGCGGCCAGTACCTGAGCCGTGAAGGCAATCAGGTGCTGATGCAGGCCCAGGAATGGAAGAAGAAGCTCAAAGACGAGTATGCTTCCATTGAGCACCTGCTGTTGGCACTGGCCACAGGGAAAAACGATACTTCCAACATGCTGCGCGACTTGGGTATGGAAGAAAAGCCCCTGCAAGCGGCCATCGAAGAACTGCGGAAAGGCGAGAAGGTGACGAGC
>CAJXXO010000250.1 GCA_913062655.1 uncultured Bacteroidota bacterium
CACAAAGCAGAGACCCGAAAGAAACTGGAAGCACTTATAGAGCGTCACTGGGGGCACCGGAGTGATATAAAGCCGGCATTAACCCTTTTGGAAGGCAATCCTCTAAAGGAGCTGTTGCATTTTCTTCAGTCGCATCCCTACGATCTGTTGGTGGTAGGTAAAAAGAAAGTGAGCAGTGGTAGTGGTATTGTAGCCCATAAACTGGCTAGAAGAATAGAAGGCTCCATTCTATTTGTACCGACTGATGCGCCTAAGACAATCGAGCGTATGCTGTTACCGGTAGACTTCAGTAAAGATTCACTGGCGGCCGCAAAAATGGCTGTACAGTTGAGCCCATTGCTGGATGATCCAACCCTGCAGGTGATTCATGTTTACGATGTACCTCCGGCAGTTTCCATAAAAATTGGCCGCACTCCCGAACAGTTCAGTCAGATGATCCGAGCCAATGTGGAGGAAGCAATGCAAAAATTTATCGAGAAAATAGCGCCAGGTAAAGCACACGTAAAGACCGACCTGGTTTACAACAAACATACCTCCCCTTCCCGTCAGTTGATAGATTATGCTGAGGTCAATCAGATGAGCCTCATCATGATTGGGGCAAAAGGGCACACCCTGCTAGAATCACTCTTTTTGGGCAGTGTGACAGAAAAAATTATCCTGTCGCCTTTGCCGATCCCGATTCTAATTGTCCGCAGGAAGGATGAGGCACATTGATTTTAATCACTTTAACCCCCAATTACTATGACTACATTACACCCGGATTACGAATTGACCCTCAACAACATACTTATGCAATCATCATCACAGCTACTTATTGGCCTGGACTTCTCCCTTTTAGATCACATGCTGATTAAGCGAGCTGCACAAATGGCGCAAATGCTTAATACCCGCAAATTGGTATTTGTGCATGTTATCAGTGATGATGTAGTGCCAGAGACACTGCATTCTGACTTCAAGGTTATCCATGAAGAGGAGGAGGAGAAGTATAAGCAGGTCATGATTGAGGAGGTGGAAGATAATTTTCCATCACACGACCAATACGACATTGAATATGTGTTGCGCAGAGGGCGGCCATTGCACGAGTTCATGAAATTTTGCCGCGAGCGAAACTTCAGTATGATGATACTGGGTAAAAAGAAGGAACTGCGAGGTCACAATATTCTACCCTATGAAATTGCTCGCTACAGCAACTGTCCTATTCTTTTTGTGCCGGAAAATATCCGGCAGCGGTTAAAGAACATCATGGTATGCAACGACTTCAGTGTCTTTTCCAAGCATGCGATGGAGTTTGCTATAGAGCTGGCCTCCGCCCAACCGGAAGAAATGACGGTATACAGCACGCATATATATAATGCCTTGTCAAGTGATGATGAAGATGAGGAAATGCAAGAGCTGGAGCACATGAACAAGAGCAAGTTGATTAAGCTATACAATGAGTTCCTGAAGTCGCTGGATATGGGAGAGGTACACATAACGCCCATCTTCAGTAAGGACGAGCATCATGTACCCTATGCTGTAGTGCAGGAAGTGGCACAAAAGAAGAATATCGACCTGCTCGTGATTGGCGCCAGAGGCCGGTCAGTTTCCAGCCCAACCTTCATCAACAGTATGACAGAGAAGCTGCTCAACCATGTATCGGATGTGCCTATTCTGGTCACTAAACGACCCATGGAAAACGGGGCGACCACCGCTTTTCACCAAGAGGAAAACTATCAATCATAGTCTATGAAGATACTGGTGCCTGTTGATTTTTCTGACTGTTCCAAACGCGCAGCACATTTTGCACTTGAGATGTCAGTCACGCTGAAAGCCAAAGTGCAACTACTGCACGTATTGTCTATTCCACACCTCGATCCGCATATGCCGCCAGAGATGGCAGAACGGATGTTGCAGGAAAATGAACAAAAGGCACAAGAGCAATATCAATCCTTCAGAGCAGAATTGGATAAGACCAACCGAAAAGCTACCACTTTTGAGGTACGGCAAGGCTTTTTCCTGGCCGAACTGGAGGCCCATATTGATGAATACAAGCCTGACTATGTGGTAATGGGAACACAAGGGGCCACCGGAGTAAAAAAATTGGTAGGTAGCAATACTTCCAATGCCATTGAACGACTCCGCCTTCCTGTACTGGCTGTACCTGAAGAAGCCCAATACCAGCAACCCCAACACATACTGTACTGCACCGATCTGGCTGCCGATGATTACCAATACATCGATCAGTTACTCCAACTGGCAGATGACTTTCATGCCACCATAACCTGCCTGCACGTATGCCAGTCGCAGGAGCAATTAGATGAAGTGCAGGTGGAAGACCTGAAGGAGTTTTTCTGGAAGGAAATTCAACGAGAACAACTGCAGATCGATATCATGTATCACAAAGACCTGGACGAGGCCATTGACAACTATGCCAGGGAACATGCAGTAGACTGGCTGGCCATGTTGACCCACAGGCGCACACTGTTAGAGAGGATTTTCCACAAGAGTGTGACGAAGAAAATGGCCGTCCATACGCACCTGCCGCTGCTTGCTTTTCACAAATAGAACCAGAAATAACCGTGTAGGAATTATTTGGTTCGGAAATTTCTTATACTTTTAGCAGAGAAGTAGAAATTGCTATGAAAGTAGAAATGCCCGATTGCCAGCACTGCAAGAGCAGGCGCCACAGTCTGTTTCATTTTTGCCATCTAGACGAGCTCGAGGACGTGAGCATGAGCAAAACATGCTCCAGTTACAAACGTGGTCAAATCCTGTTTCAGGAAGGCTCCAAACCTCTTGGCATTTACTGTATCAACGAGGGAAAAATCAAAGTCTACAAATACGCATCAGACGGGAAAGAGCAAATTATCCGCATAGCCAAGCCTGGTGATTTTGTTGGGTATTGCTCCTTGCTTTCCGAAAACCGATATCCCGTATCAGCCGCAGCATTGGAAGACAGTCAGGTCTGCCTGGTGCCAAAAGATAACGTGTTATCCCTATTCCGTGACAACCGCAATTTCAACGAAGGACTAGTAAAATTGCTCTGCTCTACCGTTGAAAATTCCTACGAAAAGATGGCCGACCTGGCTTACAAGCCGGTAAAAGGTCGCTTGGCAGAAGCACTACTACTGCTGCACACTACTTATACAACTGATGATAATCCTGATGGGATTATTTCCATTACGCGAGAAGATCTGGCCAGCTTGGTTGGTACAGTGAAGGAAACAGCTATTCGTGTCCTAAAAGACTTCAAAGAAGATAACCTGATCACCACAGACAAGACCAAGATTATCATTCAGGATCAACAAGGCCTTGTACGTATAAGCCGCCTTTACGACTAGTATTGGCTACTTACTTTTAGCGATTACCTCTTTTAACCTATGTCTCCAATGGGGTAAAGTCAGGTCAAATGTGCTTTTGATCTTCTCTTTGCTCAGATAGCTGTAGGCCGGCCGCCTGGCAGGCGTTGGATAGGCAATGGTGGGAATCGGGAGCACCTCACAAGGTAGTTCTGCATATTCCATAATGGCACAGGCAAAGTCGTACCAGGTAGCTGCCCCCTCATGGGTGTAGTGATACAAACCGTACTTTCCGCCCAAAGATGAATCGTGAGCCAACTGTAGCAATACCGAGGCGAGATCGCCCGTGTAGGTGGGCGATCCTATTTGATCATTGACCACCTTTAGTACATCGCGCTCAGCACCTAATCGAAGCATGGTTTGCAGAAAATTCTTTCCGTGCTCAGCATATACCCAAGCCGTTCGGAGAATTATCGTTCTTTCGTGTTCAGCCAGCGCTAAAGCTTCACCTTGTTGCTTAGTAGTGCCATACACCCCAAGGGGATGCGGTTCATCCTCTTCGACATAAGGATGCCCTTGTTGTCCATCAAATACGAAATCAGTGGAGAGGTGCAATAGCAGCGCATTGTGCTCCCGACAGGACCGGGCTATATGTTGCACAGCCTTAGCATTCACTTCATAGGCTAATGTGCGCTCTTCCTCGGCCTTATCTACCTGTGTGTAGGCCGCCCCGTTGATCACCACCTGAGGGCGATGCTTGTCCATAAAATACTGAACCGCCTCCTCATCCGTAATGTCTAACTCCGCAACGTCTGTAAACCAAAAAGTAGAATCCGGATACTGCCGGGCTAACTGTTGCAGGCTGCGCCCGAGTTGTCCTGCACTGCCGGTGACCCAAATGGTTCTCATGATGGTTGAAATGTAAAATTATGATGGCAATCTGCAAAAGAAGGAAGCGCTCTATCCTTATCGGAAAGGATCGCTTTAGCCGGGTCAATGCCCCAATCAATACCCAAATCGGGGTCATCAAACCGTATGCCCTCCTCATGGTCTTTGGCGTAAAAGTTATCGCATTTATAAAAGAAGGTGGCGGTATCACTCAGCACCAGGAATCCATGTGCAAACCCTCGTGGAATATAGAGTTGCTTCTGGTTGCCGGCCGACAGTTCAA
>CAJXXO010000251.1 GCA_913062655.1 uncultured Bacteroidota bacterium
AAAAAAGCGAGAATTAGGTCCTTTACCTTGGGTAGCGGCTCCCTTCGTGCCTGGCCACAAGCCGGACAAAAACGCTCGTCACCCGCAAACGGATGGCCACAATTCAAGCAATGGGCGGGCAATGACTCGAATGACGACATTTCGTCAAATGTAATACAACCGGCAGATTTCCCTACTTAGAAAGGAAGATCATCACCATCTACCTCGGGCGGAATATCGGTGAAATTGTCAGGAGCAGGGCGGTCTACCGGACCTTGTTGACCACCTTCTCCGGCCCGGTCTATGCGCCAGGCTTTGATATCGGTATACCAGCGTCCATTATACTCCCGGCTGGCAATATCAATACCTGCTTTTATCGATTCGCCCACCTGAAATTCATTGAGGTTGATCTTATCCCCCCATACAACCAGGCATACCTTTTTGGGATACTCGCCCGGTGTCTCGATAACAAATTCCTGTTTGCGCCATGGACCATTGCGGCCTTCACCGGTAACCGGGTCCATGATTTGTACGATTTTTCCTTCCAATTCTAACATGATCGCCCTGTTTGTTGCAAGAATACTAAAAAATGCAGGAAAGTGATTGCCGTATTTATCATAGATTTACATACAAATAATGCACCATGTTTACCCGGCAGCTATGGTCTATTCTAGTTATCACCCTGGCGGTTCAGTGCCAGCCGGTTGCAGATAGGCCTGCACGCCAACCCACTGCCCTTCCAGACTACACGACACCAACTGTTGACCAGGTACATGCGCTCTTTGCTAGGGCGCATACAGAGCACCTTCCACTCCTCACCGCTCACCGGGGCGGCCCGGACCTGCACTATCCTGAAAATGCGATGGAGACCTTACAGCGTATAGTCGATAGCATTCCCATTATGCTGGAAGTGGACATTGCCCTATCGGCTGACAGTGTATTGTGTCTCTTTCATGATGCTTCGTTGGACCGATTGACACAACATGAAGGGCTTGTAAAAGAAAGAATGTGGAGCGATTTGGATACCATGCGTCTATTCGATCACGCAGGCAACCTGACCCACTATACCATTCCCATCCTGGCAGAAGTATTAACTGCATTTCGGGATAAAACCATCTTATGGCTCGACATCAAGCGCGGTGTTCCTATGCATAAGGTGGTAGCAGAGGTACAGGCGCATCAGGCACAAAGTGATGTAGTGTACATTGTATATAATGCCCATGATGCCTACGCTATCTATGAGATTGACCCCACCGCCCTTCTCAGTGTTAGGCTCACCGATTCTTCCATAAGCGAGCAACTTGCACAACTGGGCGTACCGCGAGACAACTGTCTCAGTTTTATGGGTACATCGCTTGCCGCCAAAGCCGACTTATCGCGCATCCGTGAACTTGAGGTACCGACTATATTGGGTACGTTGGGTAAATTGGACCAACAAGCGGCCAATGACAGCGATACCCTGTATCGGCATTGGCATGCACTGGGGTATGATATTTTCTCTACTGACCGGCCTTTTGCCGCATTCGAAGTACTTTATGAAGCAACAGACATCACCACCACCGCAAAACAATGAACGCTTCTTTCTGGAAGGGCCCCATCGTAGGCGCACAGAATTTCTCAGCATTTTCCGTATTGGCTGGGAGTTCTTGCAGGGCTTTCGGACGTTTCACTTTCTTGGCCCGTGTGTTACCGTCTTTGGTTCCGCACGTTTCACGGAGGAACATCGGTACTATGCGCTGGCCAGGGACGTGAGTGCAGCGTTGTCCCAATTGGGCTTTACCATCATGACAGGCGGTGGCCCCGGTATCATGGAAGCGGCCAACCGGGGCGCCAAGGATGCCAACGGTTTTTCAGTGGGTTGCAACATCAAACTACCCCATGAGCAGGAGCCCAATCCATACCTCGACACTTTTATAGAGATGCATTACTTCTTTGTGCGCAAGGTAATGCTGCTAAAATATTCCTATGCGTTCGTAGTGTTGCCCGGAGGAGCGGGTACAATGGATGAACTTTTTGAAACCATCACACTCATACAAACGGCCAAAATTGAACAATTTCCGTTGGTACTAATGGGTAAGGACTATTGGCAGCCGCTAATTGTGATGTTGGAAAAAATGGTAAAGGAAGGCACCATATCTCCGGGCGACATGGATTTGCTCTGTATCACCGATGAGGTGGCTGAAGCGAAAGCGCATATCGAAAAAGAAGTGATTGGCTCCTATGGTGTGAGGAAAACCACTCAGCGGCCACAGTGGTGGTTGGGTGAACGCAAAACGCGCTAACAGTTACCGCCACTCTGCACCGTAACGAAATGAATATCCAGAAACTTGACCGCCTTTGGCGCTATGATACCCGCCAACCGGTTTAAAATCAGAGCCTGTACATCGCCTTTGGCTTGCAGCTCCGTATGCAGTAGCCGGTATACCATGATGCCCGACTCCAGACAAGCGTATTCAATATTAAGATCGGTTTTCTTTTGAAGGCTTTGCTCTATCTCGCGAAGACTTTTATCGGTCAAGCCATCAGTTATCTTGGTGGTAATGAAAATGGTATTCTCGGTAGCGGCAGACCCGCCTTGTTGATTGGCAACTACATACAAACCCAACAACAGAAAAATAGAGAAAATACCGATGGAGACCAGACGCATTGGATGTTTCATACCTTCATTTTGCCCTGAAAAATAGGGGCAATGCGTCAGTTTCGAAATGACAATTGTCAATCCGGGCGGGTTGGTAACAGAGGAATAACCTGGTAATGCTTGTGTTTTTAAGGAATAGTGCTACATTTAGCAGAAGGATTTCCCCTTCTTCTGTTTCGCCCGGTTGTAGCTATATGACCGGGCTTTTTTTATCCTTGTATGGGTTGTCCCAGATTGACTTCCTCCTGCCGTGCTTCCCGTACTTCCAGGACCGTACCCTCAAAGTGGAGTGTTTTACCCGCCATCGCATGATTGAAATCCATACGCACCGTCTCCCCTCCTACAGCGAGTACCTTACCGTTTCGTTGTTGTCCCTTACTATCAGTCAAGGTAAGGTAGTACCCGATACGAATCAATTCCTTCAACTCATCTGATGAGTTATTGAAAATCTCCATCGGCACATCTACAATCTCATTCTCCAGGTATGGGCCATAGCCTTCCTCAGGGGTCAACGTGAAGTTGAAAGTATCCCCGGGGGTCTTACCTTCCAGTTGAGCCTCGAAGGCGGGCAGGAGTTTTCCTTGGCCAAATAAAAAACGAAAAGGATATTGCCGGTCTACCACTTCTACACTCGGCCCATGGGGACCTTTTTCGCGAAGTACGTAGGTCACGGTTACAACTGTATTGTCTTGAATCGTCATCATCAGTTAAAAGAAGTTTGTATCAATAAAGCACCAAATTGTTGAAACTGCACTTGCAATTGCTCCGGTGCACCATGACGGTTTAGTTCATCAGCATAAATCTGGCCCAAGGTAGCCATTTGACGTTGATGGGTGGCTTTCGCCAATACCATCCCCCTGAAGCAACGGTAAAAGCGATTGGCATGAAGAAAGCAGGCCGACCGGGGATCGCTATTGTACGCGTTCTCCAGGGCCAACAACTGACTATACTTCTCAAAGAAAGGCCATGCGTGTTCATGGAGAGCCGGTTCTACTTCCTGCCGCAGTGTGGCCCAATCGTTGGGGGGACAAATAAAGCGCTTGTAGGCCGAGCCGGACAACACATGCAAGGGAACGTGGGCGGTCAGGCTATAGGGATGGAAGTCCTGGAGGCCTTGTGTAAATTGGAAAGCCGACTCTTCTACCAAATCCAACCTGATTCCTACCTGTACTTCTACCCACCACTCTTCAGGGTAGGGCGACACACTAATGAGCAAGGCATGGAAGCCATCTTGCCGTTTTCGCATGAAGGCAGAGCGACCCTCCCAGGGACGAAAACCTTGCTCCTCCACCCACGGCCAAATGGCCTGACATACCTCGTTTGCCACAGACACAACACTGGAACAGGCCCTCTCCTTAATTGTTTCCAGGTGGGAGTTGGTATTTTTGGGTATGGCATATACCGTTCGCAAAACCCGTAATCTTTACCAGCCCGGTCAACAAAAACCCTTTGCACTAAGCCGGTCCAAAGTAGAGCTCTTCGTGCAGTGTCCTCGATGCTTCTATCTCGAAGCCCGACTCGGCATCAAGCGTCCACCAGGCTTCCCCTTCAATTTGAATAGTGCAGTGGATGAGCTGCTAAAGCGAGAATTTGATCAATACCGCGCTATTCAACAACCCCATCCCATTATGGTAGAGCATGGCCTCGACCTGGTGCCGTATCACCACCCAAAGTTGAATCAATGGCGACACAATTTTACCGGTATCCGCCATTACCATCGTGGCTTGGGCCTGGATTGCTTTGGCGCAGTCGATGATGTATGGATGGACGCGAAGGAGCAGTTATATGTGATAGATTATAAGGCCACCAGTAAAAATAT
>CAJXXO010000252.1 GCA_913062655.1 uncultured Bacteroidota bacterium
AACTTAGCTTACGCCTACGCAAAAACCACGCTTTTTATAACTTAATGGCGTGAAAGCCAGCGGACTACTTATTTCTTTCACTTGCTTTGTGTTTTCTGCTTTACTACAAGCACAGGTTGGTCCGCAGATCGACACCCTGAAAAAGCAGCTACCCACGCTAACGGACGACTCAGTATTGACGGCCACCTACAACAAATTGGGCGAGCTGTACATCTACCAGGATCCGGATTCGGCCTTATACTATTTGCAATTGGCAAAGGACGAAGCAGCCACCTTTGACTTCGACTTCGAATATGCTAAGGCACAGTTGCTGATGGCGATTCGCTGGGAAGGCATTTCAGCATACGACAGTGCGCTCTACTACAATCAGCTAGCCTACCAGTCTTTTGCTGCCCTACAGGATACCGTGTTTATGGGTAATGCCCTGAGCAATATGGGGTTGGTGTATGAAGCATTGGGCCGCAAACAGGAAGGCCTCACCTACCACCTCGATGCTTTAGCCCTTTTTCAAGCTGCCAACGACTCGCTTGGCATCGCCAAGACCTACAATAACCTTGGCATCCTCTTCAAAACATTGGGCAATTACCAAAAAGCTTCTCAATACTACCAGGAAGCCGCAGCCCTATTTGCCGCCATGAACTACCGTTTTGGTCAGGCTGCTTTACTCAACAATGCAGCCAGTGCCCAACTCGAATATGCCGCGTACGACAGCGCACTCATCAACGCCAGAGCGGCCCTGTCGCTGTATGTGGCAGAAGGCATAGAACAATACCAATCGGCTGCCCTGGAGGTAATCGGTACGGCTTGGTACAAACTGGAAGCATGGGACAATGCGATCGACACTTTGCAATTGGCTTTGCAACTGTACCAGCGGTATGACAACCAGAAAGAAGGTTCACTGGTATACAGGCGACTCGCTGAGTGCTACCAACAGCAGAATGACCTTGCCACTGCACTGACTAAGGCAGACTCGGCTCTGCTGCTGGCACAGGCCGCCAACACCTTCGATGAGATAGCGGAGGCCGCCTGGGTGCTGTCACAGATAGAGCATGCACTGGGCCGGGATGCTGCCGCCTACCAGCACCTAGCCCTCTATACCGCCTACTATGATAGTGTAATGCAGCGCGACAACCTGGCTACTATTAATGAACTGGAAACTAAATACCAGACTGAGCAAAAGGAAAAGGACCTGGCCGAACAGGCTCTGCTGCTGGCCAAAAGCGAGAATGACCTCCGCACCCAACAGTTGCAGATCGGTGGACTAGCCGCCCTGGTGATCATCCTGGTGCTCTTTGGCTTGCTCTACTACCGCCATATTCGCAACCGGCAACAATCGCAACTGCAAGCAGCGGTTATCGAAGAGCAACAGCGGGGCATTGAGGCGGTGTTTGAGGCTACCGAGACGGAACGCAAACGCATTGCCAAGGACCTGCACGATGGTGTAGGCCAGCAGCTAACGGCCATCAAGCGGCAAACCGAATCCCTCCTGCAACAATTTACAGCAGCCGATCCGTCTGCCCGGCAACTACAACAACTGATCGATGAAACCGCCCGGGAAACACGCGCTATCTCTCACCAGATGATGCCAAAAGCCCTCACTGAGTTGGGACTGGTACCTGCCCTGGAAGACTTGCTCCAAAAATCATTTTCCGGTACTTCGATCGACCATACATTTGAGTATTTCAACCTGCAAGACCGCTATGCTGAAAAAGTAGAGGTCGCGCTGTATCGAATCACCCAGGAGTTGATCAACAACATCCTCAAACACGCCAAGGCCCGAACCGTCACAGTCCAACTCTATGCAGGACAAGGAAAACTCCACCTCGTGGTGGAAGATGACGGTCAAGGCTTCACCCCCGCTCCCACCTCAGGACACGGTATGCGCAATATGCGCAACCGATTACAAACCCTTGGCGGACAAATGCAACTCACCAGCGAGGAAGGTGTAGGCACCACGGCTGCCATTAACCTTCCGGTGACATGAAAAAAGCTACCCTTTTCCTGGCTGACGACCACCAGATCATGATCGATGGCCTGCGTCAACTTCTACAGGAGATGGACAACATCGAGGTAATAGGTATAGCGCATGATGGCCTGGAAACCGAACAGCAAGCCCTCATTCTAAAGCCCGACCTCATTCTCATGGACCTGGACATGCCGCGCCAGAATGGTTATGTGACGGCCAAGGCGCTGCATAAAACGCTGCCGAACACCAAAATTGTCATCCTCTCCATGCACGCTGACCAGGCCATGGTGAAACAACTGATGCATCTGGGCATTGCCGGCTACCTGCTAAAAAATACTGACAAAGAGGAATTGCAACTCGCCATACAGCAGGTGCTGAAGGGTAAATCCTACTTTCAGGCTGAACTACTTAATCAGGTGGTGAATGGAAGGCAGCTACAGCAAGAAGTACAACCCATGCAAAAACTGGCGTTATTGTCTGATCGTGAACAAGAGGTATTAAAGGGCATTGCACACGGAAAGACCTCTGCAGAAATTGCAGATGACCTGTACCTGTCTGTGCGCACGGTGGAGACCCATCGAAAGAACATCCACCACAAGCTACACATCAAAAACATGGCCGGACTCATCCGCTTTGCCATCAAATCCGGCCTCGTGCAATAGCAGAATACCCAAAACTACGTAGTGCTTTACCGATATATCCTGACATAATACCGGCAGGGAGGGTGCACTATTGGTGAATTTGGAAGCCACTGGCAGTTTGGACTATCTGTGGCTTACGAAGGTGACCGAACAGCCTTTGTTGCCTTTGTTAAGCTGTATAAAGCAGTAGGCCGTTCACTACGAGAACTGGGATTTGAAAAGGATGAGGAGAAAAGCAGTAGAGAGCGACTGATCCTAAAAAAAGTGAAACGGAAGGCTACAATGAAGAATGAAATGCAAGGTGGTGAGCTTCGATTAAAACACATGGATGCAGTGGACAAGGTTTCTATTGAGCATTCGTCTTTCGAAGACTTTAGCCGACTAACCATATTTGTAAAGCGAGATGTCGTCAACTTATTTTAGAACTAAACACTCCTCCACTTTAACACTCTTCAACTCATCAACTCATCAACTCCTAAACTTATCCACTCAACTACTACTCCTTCGGCTTGTAGATCACTATGATCTGAATGACAATCGCCATAAAGATGAGCATGAAGATCTCGATCTGTGTAAACAACTCTACGGAATCGATGGCACGCTGGCTGATCTTCTTCTGTCGATTGCCTTCCTGGAGTTGGATTTTTGATAAGCCGTTCAAATTGACCTGAATAGCGGCCAGATGCTCCATAAGGGGTTGTTTTTGGGTATACCCTGATGCTTTGTATTCTTTTTCCATGGCAGGTATCTTCTCAATCATTTCACGCAATTGAGAAAACAATTTGGCTTCATCCTTCGTCAATTTGGTTTGCTCATACCGCTCTACCAAGGCTTTTAGCGTAGGCACTACCTTGTTGTTGCCCCGGCTAAAGAAGGCGGTATCGCCCAGGGCGATGGCCAGTTCCTTCTCCTGCACGGCTTGTGACATATCAATGATCAGATCACTGGCGATCAGGCGGTCTTCGTAAATGGTGACCACCGAATCCCGGACTTGCCGAAAGTTGTTCCTGTCAATAAGGTTGGTCGTGACAATAAGCACGAATACCAATAGAATACCTAGAATCCACTTGATCTTATTGAACAGGCCCATAAAGAGAAGTTTTGAAGTCCATAAACAGCCACACCAATATACAACAAAGGGGATGTATTTTGTGAATGGGCTACTTGTCGCGGTACGCGGTACGAACTACGATGATTCGATGGGCGATTTGCGATATGCGATTTGCGACTGTCGGATTACGCAATGACCCATTCCTGCCCTTTTATCGTTATCTTATGGAACCATGCAAGAAAACATGTCCTATCGGCTCACCATATTACTCGCTTTGGTACTGCTCGGCTCGGCCTGCAAGAAGCGGTTGTACAACGCAAAGTTGGAGCCCGGCTCATACGAGTGGATCGCCACGCCCGCTACCCCTTTTCGCTATGTAAACCAATATGGCGACACGCTGGTAGTATCCTCCGTGCAGGAGGAGGAAGGGGCATTTGACATTGAAGTACCCGATGGCGCGGACGCCAGGCGCGCCACGGCAGAGCGGGTGACCCGTTCCTTTGACTTGGGCGCCAATTACCGGGTGGAGATGGTGCTCTTTGCCGAAGCACCGGCCACAGACGAGCGCACCAATCAATTCTACTACGACTTTACCCGCCTCAATCCCTCCGGTTTTACCTCCACCGGGGGCGAAGCATGGCCCGAAGAGATCCTCTTCGACACAAAACTCGACACCTTTAGCCGCTATGGCCACACCTACCTGGACGTCTACTCCCATGAATACGACTTTGCCGAGATCGACCTATATTATGCCAAAG
>CAJXXO010000253.1 GCA_913062655.1 uncultured Bacteroidota bacterium
ATGCTATCGATAGGGCTGGCGATATAGCCTTTGCCCGTTTGGTGAACCCAATGATCTCACGTGTTCAGCAAGCAAATGTGCCACTATCCATTAAGGCGTATCCCAATCCGACCACCCGATGGTTATACCTTCAATTACCCAGGCAAACAGACCATGATCACTACACTATACTGCTCACCAATCTTCTCGGTCAGGTGGTTTGGCAATCTATCTGTTTTCAGAGCACGATACGCATAGATATGAGTCACCTTCCAAAGGGTAGCTACATTTTACAGGCGCACCATCCTACCGGGGTAACCATACGACCAATAGTGAAGTGGTGATGTTTTAGATGATACCCGGTACTCTTACCTAACGACTAGCTACTCATTACTCACTACCATCTTCCCCCATCTTCCTGTATTTTTATTCCATGATCGAAGGGCGAGGGATTACCAAGGCATATGGCCATTTGCAAGTATTGAAGGGCATTGATCTCCATATCAAGGGTGGAGAAGTGGTGGCGCTGGTAGGGGCTTCGGGTGCAGGGAAGAGCACGCTGCTCCACATTCTCGGTACCCTGGATGATCCGGATGCGGGCGAGATCGACATTGACGGCCAACGCATCGACCGGTTATCGGGGAAGGCGCTGTCGCATTTTCGCAATACCCATATTGGTTTTGTCTTTCAGTTTCACCACCTGCTGCCCGAATTTACCGCCCTGGAGAATGTATGTATGCCCGGTTTTATTGGCCGGCAACCGGAGAAGGCCGTCACCCAGCGTGCCCATGAATTGTTGGAACTGCTTGGCCTGGCGGAACGGGCATCGCATAAGCCGCGAGAGCTATCCGGAGGAGAACAACAGCGCGTAGCCGTGGCGCGCGCCCTGATCAACCAACCCAAGGTGGTCTTTGCCGATGAACCCAGTGGCAACCTCGATTCGGCCAACTCCAAAGAGCTGCACCAATTGTTCTTCACCTTGCGTGATCGGCTGGGGCAGACTTTCGTGATCGCTACCCACAACGAGGAGCTTTCCACCATGAGCGACCGCAGGCTACGCATTGTTGACGGGAGGTTGCACGAGCAATGAGCCAAAAGGTAGCCCATACCCGGATGACACCCTTACAGGTGTTACAGAAATATTGGGGCTACGACAGTTTCCGGTCACCCCAGGAGCGGATCATTCAATCCGTGCTTGCCGGTACCGATACCCTGGCTTTGCTGCCAACTGGCGGGGGCAAGTCTATTTGCTTTCAGGTGCCGGCACTGATGCGGCCTGGTTTGTGCCTGGTGGTGTCGCCCCTCATCGCGTTAATGAAAGATCAGGTGTACAACCTGGTGAAGCGCAACATTCCCGCTAAAGCCATCTTCTCGGGCATGTCGGCCCGCGAGATCGATATAACCCTCGACAATTGTGTGCATGGCAATGTAAAGTTTCTCTATGTGTCACCCGAACGGTTGAAGACAGACCTTTTCCTGGCCCGCTTAAAGCAGATGCCGGTAAGCTTGTTGGCTATTGATGAAGCGCACTGCATCTCGCAGTGGGGGTATGATTTTCGACCGCCTTACCTGGAGATTGCCGACATACGGCCGATACTGGATAAGGTGGCAGAACAGCGGGTGCCGGCCCTGGCGCTGACCGCTTCTGCTACGCCACGCGTGCAGGACGACATCATGGACAAGCTGCGCTTTCACCAGGGGCAGCGCTTTACCAAAAGCTTTGCCCGCGACAACCTTAGCTACATGGTGTATCCCGAAGACAACAAACCGGGCAAGTTGGTCGAGATTTTCACCAAGGTGCAAGGCACCGGCTTGGTCTACGTGCGCAACCGGAGAAAGACCAAGCAAGTAGCGGAGAGGTTGCAAAAGGCCGGTATAGCAGGCGACCACTACCATGCGGGCTTGGAAGCTACGCAACGTGCACGCAGGCAGGAAAACTGGATCAGCGGCAAGACACGGGTTATGGTCTGCACGAATGCCTTTGGCATGGGCATCGACAAACCGGATGTACGAGCCGTCATCCACATCGATATTCCCGATAGCCTGGAGGCGTATTACCAGGAGGCTGGTCGTGCCGGACGCGATGGGCAGCGCTCTTATGTGGCGCTGCTGTATGACCCAAACAACACGGAAGACCTCAAGAGTGGGGTGGCGCGGAAGTTTCCCGATTTGAAATTTGTCCGCAAGGTCTATCAGGCATTGGGCGACTACTATCAACTGGCTATGGGGAGTGGAGCCGGCTATACCTTCGATTTTGATGTGGGCGACTTCTGCCGTACCTATCGTTTGCCGGTGCGCGAAACCTACCGGGCCTTGCAACTGCTGGAAGCGGAGGGCTTACTATTGGCTACCGATGCCGTGTACTTGTCGCCCCGGGTGAAAGTGACCGCCACCCGCCAACAACTCTATGAGCTGGAGGTGGCCAACCGCAGACTCGACCCCTTAATCAAAATGATCTTGCGCTCTTACGAGGGGGCCTTTGACCACTATGTGAAAATCAACGAAAAGCAGATGGCCCGGTTGCTGCACCTGACCGTGGAGGAGCTGCGGAAGTTTCTCAAAGAACTGCAACAGAAAGGCTACATCCACTACGAGCCTTATAAGGACAAGCCGCAATTGGTATTCCTGCGTCCCCGGCAGGACACACGTCACTTCATGGGTATCGATACACAGCGGTTGGGCCACCGCAAAAAGATATACACCCAGCAGGTAGAGGCGGTATTGAAGTATGTCTTCAACCGGCACCAATGCCGCCAGCAGTTCATTTGCCGCTATTTTGGTGAGCAGGAGGTGCCCCCTTGCGGCCGGTGCGATGTGTGCAAGGGCAAGAAGCAGACAGGTGTGGCGTTGGATGATTTTGAGGCGATGGAGGCTATAATCAAGACAGCCTTAGCGGAAGGACCGGTATCGCTTACGGAGCTGACCGGCCGCGCTGCCCATTACAACAGTGCACACGTAACAGAAGTACTGCGCTGGATGACCGATCATGGGTTGGTGCAGCAAGATGTGGACGGAACAGTGCGAATAGCCGATACAAAAAGCGGAGATTTGTAGGTGCCAATGGGGAAGACACGCATCATTTGTTTGGTCTCGAATGATCTGAATCACGATCAGCGGATGCAAAAGACGTGTGCCACCTTGCAAGCGGCAGGGTATGCCGTCACGTTGGTCGGGCGAAAGAGAAGCACCTCTAAACCTTTGCTGCCGCAGCCTTACGAGCAGGTGCGTGTATCGCTCTGGGCGGAGAAGGGTAAGCTCTTCTATTTCTTCCTGCAGTGGCGACTGCTGTGGTACCTGCTCCGCCATCCCTTTGACATGGTGTGTGCCGTGGACCTCGACACCATCCTGCCGGCCTGGCTGGCTGCGCGGCTGAAAGGTAAAAAACTGGTGTATGATGCACATGAGTATTTCACCGAGGTGCCGGAAGTGATTAATAGGCCATGGATACAGGGTACCTGGCGGTGGGTGGAACGTTTTGCCGTGCCGAAAACGGATGCCCGTTACACGGTGAGTGAGGGTTTGGCGCAGCGGTTTCACCAGCGATACCAGGTGCCATTCACTGTTGTACGCAATGTGCCGAAAAAACCCACCTCATTGCGGCAACGCAGTGGTGATCCCTACTTGCTCTACCAAGGGGCACTGAATGACGGCCGAGGGCTGGAGCAGCTCTTTCTGGCCATGTATGAGATCGATATTCCGCTCTATCTGGCAGGCGAGGGGGATCTATCCAAAAAGTTGCGCGAATTGGTGGTGGCCATGGACCTGCAAAACAAGGTTTTCTTCAAAGGGCAGTTGCCCCCGGGAGAGCTACGCCAATTGACCGCCCATGCTACGGTCGGCATCAATTTGCTGGAAGACAAAGGATTGAGCTACTACTATTCGCTGAGCAACAAATTCTTCGACTATGTGGCTGCGGGTGTACCGCAACTCTGTATCCGGTTTCCCGAATACGACCGGCACAACCACATGCATGAGGTGGCATTGATGGTGGACGATCTCAAGGCCTTTACCCTTTATTCAGCAATCAATCAGTTGCTGGATGATCAGGCCTTGTACCAGCGATTACAAAATAATTGTAGGCAGGCCATCCGGGACTGGCACTGGGAAAAGGAGAGTAAAGCGCTGGTGGCGCTCTACAATTCAATCAGTAAGTAAAAGATACCGATCGTCACAATGACCCCTAAAATGGCCCACTTGGTCCATTTTTTATCGAATTCCGTATTGGCGAGTACTACAGAATTGGGATAGAGCGGTTGGAAGGCCAGCTCCCACACCGGATCGCTGCCGAGTAACACAAACTCCATATACACCAGGGTATGCACCGGCTCCCCCTGATCGCGGCCGGGCGCCCATCGCTGTGTCAGCCGGTACGCTTGATGGATCTGATCCTGCAG
>CAJXXO010000254.1 GCA_913062655.1 uncultured Bacteroidota bacterium
ATGCGCATGCAACCCAAGGAAGGAGTTGGAGTCGATGGGTATGTCGACCTCTCCATTCTCCTGAAAGGTCAGCGTATCGAAGGGGTTGAAGGGCAGATCCGGTGCGGGTTGCTCTATAACGGTGGTCTTTGTACAGCTAGCCGCTGCCAACAGACCGATCAGTAGTAAAAGATAGGACCAGTTTTTCATAGCAACGGTTTATGCAAAGGCTTCGGTTAAGGCCCGACCCGGCAGCAGCCCTCCCGGTATGTCGTCTTTAAATCCAAGAATATGGGCTATGGTCGGCACTATGTCAATGCTCTCCCCGACCGGGTTACTGGTATTCCCAACGACCTGGCCCTGCTTCACCTTGCCGGGAGGCCCTACGATCAGGCTGAATACCTCACGGGAGTTTTGATCGCTGGTGTGGTCGTAAGCAGCCAGTTGGTTTTGGTCGCGTAGCTGGTTGGGCTGCATGTTTCGCCCATGTTCAGGCATACAAATGAGAATCGTATCATCCTTCAAGCCCAGGGCAGCCCCTTCCGGGCCTTGTATCTTGTTCCACAACCAACCGATACCGTAATCGGCCTTGTGCAGAAAGTCGATATAGCCGGTAAAATTAGAGTGGCAAATATCGAGGTTGAACGTATTGATGACCATCAGTTCCGGCTGAAATGCTTCCAGCACCTTCCAGGCAGCACCGATGTTGAGCAGGTCGCCCGAGACGCCTTGTTGCGTGCCGGTGGGCGTAGGCCATTCGAATGGTATTGTACCATTTAAGATACCGGTGATAAAGGCTTTAACCCGCTGCCGGTCTTCTTCGTTGTTTATCACCCCACCTGCATCCATGCCTGAGCGATCGAAGTTACTATTGAGAAAGTGGGTCAGCTTATGCAGCCGTTGCACATCATCAGGTTGGTAATTGAGTGCTTCTTTAAGGAAATTATCCCCCAGATTTCCAAAGGTAGTGGCCGGACGCAAATAATTGGCTCCATACTGTGGACCGTACTCGATATGGCGGCTGTAGTTCAGGCTCGGATAGGGACCAAGTCCTTCTGACAACCACCACGCATTGAGTGCACTTTTGGCGGGATCACTATGCTTTCGGTAGTACTCGAATAGGGTGGGAAACTCCGGATTTACATTCAGGTTGAGACCGGTTTCTGTGTAGTTGCCGGTCATCGCCACTGTGTGCCCGTTGTAGTGGCCGGTTGGCCCTTGTGAGTAGCGAAGCTCAGAGAAAAGCGTACCCTGTTGGGATAGCGGTTGACTCAACACCGGGTTCCATGGATTGTAGACCAGGTTTTGTGTAGGTGGTGCCCCGGCCAGCATGTTGGGCATCACATTACCTTGGGTAGGCAGCCCCTGATTGGCCAGGTATTGCTGCTTCACCGACTCCTGATTGCGAATACCTCCGGCAAACAACACAAAGATGACATGATTGGCTACACGCGATCCGCTGGCGGCAAAGAGACGGCCGCTCGGCAGAAGGTAAGGTGCGGCTACCATACTGGCGGCTGCTTTTCCTGCGTTGGTGATAAATTTTCTACGATTCATAGCGGTGGTATTCGGTTTAATAGTAGAGGTATTCGTCTGACAGCATGAAAGAGAGGTACACCAGGGCAGGTGTCATACCGGGGTCTTGCTCAATCATTGATGCCATATAATAGGCTTCGTATTCGGTCGGTTGCCGGGCATAAAAACGTATGTAGGTGTCATTGACAAAGCTGGCGATATCATTGCGCATATCTGCATCACTGGGTAGCTCCACCCCTGCATCTTGCAAAAAGTCAGTGATGATCATCTCATTAGCCAGTCCCTTATCCCCGATAGACAGTTTTAGCTCATCCAACCGGGCCAGCGTAGCAGAGGTGATGGCCTGCTTGAAGAGATCGGCATACAAGATGGAGATAAACTGAATGGAAGACTTGAGTTTGTCCTTTTCTACATTGGACGTGTAAATGGAAACTGTGTCCACCTCGTAGATGACGTTGTCGTGTACCGTCTCCTGAATAACGGTTTCCTGGCAACTGGCCAGGAACGCCAATAGAGCGATCAGGCATCCGGTCAGGTATTTAGAAGCCGGCATATTCTTTAGATTTTAGGAGTTCAACTTGTAATGACTTGAGGTCCTTGGTCGCCTGTACTTGTGCCGCACCAAGTGACAATTCCCCGGTACTCGGATCACGTGTCAGCAGTTGCTGATAGGTGCGTATGACCAAGCGTTCATAGAATTCGTTGCTGTTGGTAAGAATATCCACCAGGTCAATCTTATCATTACCATCCACCCGGAGTACCTGGCTGGGGAATCCATCTACCATGGTCACCCCATTGTCCAACTCGCTGGCCGTAGGCAAACGCCCCAGCAAATTCTCAAAGCAGGCAATGACGAAGTTCTCGCTTCCCATATTGATTTCATCGTAGAAATAGTTGAGGGCAAAGCGCTGGTAAAAACCTCGAATATCGATGATGCCATTTTGCCAATCGGTTGTGGCGGCCAATACGTTACTGAGCTTGGCCACCTCTTGCTCAAAGTAATAGGCGTTCAAAGTGTCCCCATTGGCTTTCGACTGCTGGATGATGAAAAGAAAGGTGTTAATCTGATCCTGTATTTCTGGATCGGTAACGCCATCAAGCATGTCTGATGCTGTTCTGTTCCAAAATTGCTGGTAGTAGGCGCGCTCATCCTGCAGGTCAGTAATGATCTGCTCTCGAACCGTCTCGCTCAAGTCATTATCCTTCAGTTGCTGTACATGATTATTCATCGTTGTGAGGTCTGGCTCCAGCCCGATCAGATCGATGTACAGCTTCGTAATATAATTTTCGATGGTCAGCGTAGGTACAGACGCATGCTGTGGCGGCTGATTACCCTCCACCACTACATTTTCGTGCAAGATTTCTGTCGTCTCTTTTTTACAAGCTATGGCGAGTAGCAGAATGAGTATCAGGGCTACAGGAGCACGATATAACATGGTGAACAGCTTTGGATACAGCCTTAGAGGGCCGATTTGTAATAAGGTTTAATGGCTACCCCGATTTTTCAATCCGACTCCTGCGACAATCTATCAATTAGTCTTCGGGTAATGCCCATAAAGTTTTGTTCGGTGATTATGCCGACCAATTTATTCTTCTTTACTACGGGTAAACAGCCGATTTTGTTGTGCTCCATGATATTCATCGCCTCCAAAATACTTGCCTCCGGATGGATGGTGATGGGATTCTCAATCATTACCTGCTTCACGGCTATCGGCTTTGCATTGGTTGCTGTTTTACGCACGCATTCACGCAACAGAATACGAGAGGTAATCAGACCGACCAATTTGCCTTTATTGTCTTCTACCGGCATGTAGCGAATTCTTCGCCAGTCCATCATATCTGCTACAAATTCGAGTATGTCTGACCGCTGTGCGGTAAACAAATCGGTAGTCATAAATTCTTCTACCAAAAGAGATTGGGGCTTCCACCCATCGTCTTGCGTAAATGAGGCGAGGCGCCAGGTGTGTACCGGTTGGTTTTCGCGTTGTTTTTGAAAGATGTTGGCTGTCAGCGTGGTCATCACTTCATCTTTCGTACCCACCTTGCTCAACTCAGCATAACTATCTGTGATCCAGTGAGACCCTGTCATACCTGTGTTGTTGCGCTCTTCAATGATGCCCATGTATTTTTCCGCATCTGCCTCTGCCACTTTCACCGACTGCAGGCCCTCCCTGGCCAGGGGTATCAGTTCTTCCCGGATCAAGTCAGCCGCAGCATACCGCTTGCCATCCATCCAACGGAAACGAGTCTCCAACCCATGAATGGAAGCCGCTAAAAAGTTGGATTTAGCATGGTCAAAAGCCATATTATTAGTCACATCCTTATAATGTAAGGCCATACCTTTCATCAGGCCCAGCCAAAAAGCAGCATTGGCTACTTCGTCAACTACGGTCGGACCAGCAGGCAACACCCGGTTTTCGATGCGGAGATGGGGTACATTATTGGCGACCCCATAGCAAGGGCGATTCCAGCGGTATACCGTTGAGTTGTGCACCTGCAGTGCTTTGAGGCTTGGTATTTTGTTTTGGGCCAGCATCTCCAGGGCGTCCTCCCGTTGGTTAGAGGTCAGCAGGGCCCGAAAGCGGGAAATATCCTCTTTGTAAATCTCCAATATGCTGTCATCCAGCCAGTGGTGGCCAAAAGTGACACGCGGACTCCGTTCGCGTAAGTGCTCCGTATGCACCCGTGTGTCTACCGACTGCTGGAATAAGGCAATGCGGGTTTCTGCCCAGAGCCGCTTTCCAAACAGCATGGGCGAGTTAGTAGCCACTGCCAGTGTAGGGGCTGCGATAGCTTGTGCAATGTTGTACAACTGTACAAACTCTTGTGGGGCGGTTTGCAGGTG
>CAJXXO010000255.1 GCA_913062655.1 uncultured Bacteroidota bacterium
CTTTCGAAACTGGGTAAAAACATTCGGCAGACTTTCCAGTGGGAAGGGAATATCATCCGCATGAATCAAGGTCTGTCCCTGCCACCATTCCACCGGCACAGGACTGGCCGCAGTCACGGCTTCTTCGTCCTGTATTTCCTCATACGTGTCCTCGCGTTGCCCGACTATGACACTCGCTTCCCACTTGTTAGCCAGTTCAGGCAAGATCTCGGCTGCTTTTCCCACGCGTATGCACAGGTCTGATCCTTTGGCCTGTAGTTGCTCGCGCAGGTCGGCCAGCGATTCCAGCAGAAACTGCGCCCGATACCCACTGGCTTTCGGAAAGCCATAGGGCGTGGGCCCAAACCCATCGGGATCGATCACATAAACGGGTAGCAGTTCATCATCACTTTGGAGCTGTCCCAGGATCGGATGATCGTGCAAGCGCTGATCGTTGCGAAACCAATACAAAACCTTCCTTCCCATCTATTCCGCTGTCTCTTTGTGCTCATTCATTGATTCCTGCATGGCTTTTCTGCGAGCGTTCCCCATTTCCTCGTAGTGTTGCGGAAACTCAGGACGAGCATAGTGCATCTGCTCAATGCGTTCGGTGCGGTGGTAAAATTCCAGTGCACTGATCGCCACAGTTCCAGCTTTGTCTAGGTCGATGTGGTAGTCCTTCTGCAAGCATTCATCCTCCACATAGCTCTCTACTACTTTCCCTACGATCAAGACCGTACCATTGGCTTCAATGTGGTGTTCTTCCGCCAGCTCAAGTCCCATTTTCACGCGGCTTTCGCCTACGTAAGGCGCCTTGAAGCCATCCAGGAACTGTGCTTCCAGCGCACACGCTTCAAACTCACTGCCTTCATACTTGGCGCTGGTTTGGTGCGCCCGTTTGTACATCTCATCGTGGATGTGGTTGATCGTAAAGAAGCGGGTAGCTTTTATGTTATCATACGTATCCCGCTGCACCGTGAGGGGCCGCATGATAAAACCCATGTAGGGTGGATTGGCGCCCAGGTGGATGACGGAATTGAAAATCGCTACGTTGGTTTGACCGTCCGGGCTAATGGTGCCGATCAGGTTGGCGCTTTTAAACCCGGGAAAAGAATTGACCAGGTTAATGCGTCTGATCTTTGATAAGCCCATGATGTCGGCATAGGAAAACCGGTGTGTCATGTGAAATCATAATTAGTGTGGTTTGTTGGGAAAATACCCAGATTACAAGGGTCGGGTACTGCTCATGCCACCATCAACACCGATCACCTGACCGGTGATCCAGCCGGCATTGTCGGTCACCAGATAGGCGGCCATGTGGCCGATATCTTCCGGTGTGCCAATGCGCTTGAGCGGGTGGCGTTGTTCGCTGGATTCTCTTTGCTTGTCGTTGCGCAATAGTCTTTCTGCCATTGGCGTATCTACCAGGGAGGGCGCGATGGCGTTGAATCGAATGTTTGGCGCATACTCTGCCGCTAATGAACGAATCAGGCCCTCCACAGCACCTTTGGCCGCAGCGACTGAGGCGTGGTACGCCATACCGGTCTGCACCGCAACGGTACTGAAGGCTACGACAGAAGCGTGTTGTGCTTTCTTGAGATTGGGTAAATATTGATGCAGGGTGGTTACCAATCCCTGCACATTGATATCGAAATCGCGCTGAAAGTCTTTTGGCTTAAGGTTGGTGAACGGCTTCAGGTTGATAGAGCCGGGGCAGTAGATCAAAGCATCCACGGCCTCATCCAGTTCGGGCATGGCCTCCATTACATCACCCTGGCGGTGGGTGACATTTTGCAAATCTGCCAAACCACCTTCCTGGCGACTAATGGCGGTAACGCGGTGGCCTTGTGCGGTCAATTGCTTAGCGGCAGCTAACCCTATTCCTGAACTTCCTCCAATAATCAATACATGCTTAGACATAGTGCTTTTTTTCTGAACACTATGCCTAACAGTCGTTCGGTTGTTTGGTTTTTAGATCGGAGCTTTTTCTCGCTTATTGTCAGGTTTTTTCATTTGCATGGGCTCCAGGTCGGCCAGCATATCGGCACAGCAGGTTTCGCAGTGGAGGCTTTTCGGATCATCGGGTGCTTTGAGCAGCCCACGAACGTTGGCGATAAATTTCATAATGGTGCGGTGAAAGAAATCCGGCTTTACAAACATGAGCGGACAACCGGCAGAAATACAAAGCATGCCGTTGTCGCGTGCCAGATATTCTGCCTCACAGTCGAAACTGCCTTTGTCGACACTGCGGTGCATCCATACCCGGCTAATGCCAAGGGCTATGCACTCTTCCACTATCGAGACGGAGGCTTCGGGCGGAGAGCAGATCATGACCCAGTCAATGGTTGCCGGAATTGCGGCTAGGTTGGGATAACAGGGCACATCCTGGACTTGGTCCGCTTTGGGGTTGACGGCAAAGACTTCATAGCCGTTGTCTTGCAGTCTTTTGTAAATGGCGTTGGCTGGAGCATTGGGCGTGGTGGAATAACCGGTCACAGCAATTCGCTGGTGCGCTAAAAAGTCGTCCACGAGATAACGATAGGCGACATTCATAGGGTTGTTTGTTTGATGAAAAGCCAAATTACTAGCTGCCTGTAAGAATGTGAATGACCTCCGTCAAGGTGCTTCGAATTTGCAATTATTTAACGTAGTTCCCCCTTTCCCACCATTTCCCACTTTCGAGTGCCTTTTCCCACCTTTTGCGATGTCACCGTAAAAATTCTACGCTATAGCTGCGACAATCCCCACACTTTTCCATAGGAAACCACACGATATCCACAACTCCTTTTATGCGCTTATACAGTGATTTACAGAAGGTTTTACCGAAAAAGCAGAAATAGGACACTTGGTCTGTGGATGTGGGAATCTCACATTGCTGTGGAAAACTTATTGGTGGTAAGAAGTGGGAAAAAGTGGCTGTCTGTGGGAATATTTCATACTTTTGGTACGTTCCAAATCCAAAACCACCATGGCCGGATTCCTCGGAGAGTACGAAGTAAAGCTGGACGCTAAGGGGCGTGTCAGGTTGCCTTCGGGGTTGCTGAAGCAGATGCCGCCCGAGATCAAAGGGCGCTTTGTGGTCAACCGGGGATTCGAAAAGTGCCTCGTGCTGTATCCGCACGATGAGTGGGAAAAGGTGAGCAGTAAGGTGAATAAGCTGAATCGCTTCGTGAAGAAGAATCGCGAGTTCATTCGCTACTTCTTCCGGGGCGCTACAGAGGTGGTGCTCGATAGTGCAGAGCGGATCAACCTGCCCAATCACCTGCTGGGCTATGCTGACATAAAGAAGGAATTACTGTTGGCGGCCAATGATAACCTGATTGAGGTGTGGAACAAGGAGAATTATGAAGCCCTGATGGCGATCGACTCAGATGACTTTGCCGACCTGGCGGAAGAGGTGATGGGCGATGCTCCAGAAGATCCGGAGCTATGAGTGGGTACCATCGGCCAGTGATGTTGACCGAGGCTCTTGAAGGGCTGGCCATTCGTCCGGATGGTGTGTATGTGGATGTGACATTTGGCGGAGGCGGACATAGCCGGGCCATCTTGGCACAGTTGGGACCAGAAGGGCGACTACTGGCATTTGATCAGGATCAAGACGCATTGCAAAATACCATCAAAGACGACCGATTTATGTTGATACCGCACAACTTCCGGCACTTACAGCGCTTTTTGCGACTGCATAAAGCAGGTCCGGTGGACGGTATCCTGGCTGACCTCGGCATCTCCTCCCATCAGATCGATACCCCTGAGCGGGGCTTTTCTACCCGCTACGAGGCCCGCCTCGATATGCGCATGCAGCAGAAGGGGGCGCTGGATGCCTTTACTGTGGTCAATACTTATTCTGAGCAGCAACTCCAACAGGTATTCAAGCAATATGGTGAGTTGCCGGGTGCCTATCGCCTGGCTAAGGCGATAGTGCAACAAAGAGCCCTGGCGCCTATCGAAACCACCGAGCAGTTGAAAAGTGCAGTTGCGCCTTTTGCAAAGGGAAAGCAAGCTCAATATTTCGCGCAGCTCTTTCAGGCCATTCGCATTGAGGTCAACCAAGAGCTGGAGGCGCTAAAGGAATTTTTGCAGCAATCGGCCGAAGTGCTTAAGCAAGGCGGGCGCCTCGTGGTGATCGCCTACCACTCGCTGGAAGACCGGCTAGTGAAAAACTACATCAAAAAAGGGGCTTTTGAAGGGGAGGCGCTCAAAGATTTCTATGGGCAGCCGCTTATGCCTTTCAAAACCGTGGTAGGCAAGGCTCTTCAACCTTCAGATCAGGAAATACAGGACAACCCAAGAGCGCGCAGTGCCCGCTTACGCATTGCCGAAAAGCGATAAAACATGGCAAAGGGAGAGAAACATACGATGCGGGAACGGCTGAAGCAATTC
>CAJXXO010000256.1 GCA_913062655.1 uncultured Bacteroidota bacterium
ACTCCATCGCTGTAAAAGTCCAACCTATTATCAATACCGCCTGCCCGCTCGATCCATTGCTCTAGCGACAGCCGCTCCTGATTGAAATACACCTTCGGTTGGTTCGCGACCCATTTTTTCAAAGCCCGATGATGCAATTGCAGCAACCAATTGGAGCCTATCCGTAAAATAGGAGGGAAGGCTGGGAAAAACTTAATAAACGGCAACTGCGTAAAAACAATAGGTGCATCTGGGTATTGCTTTTGCAACTCCTTGACGGTAGCCGAACAGCCTTTGATCCATCGCTTGGGAGAATGGAAGCGAAAGGTGTCATTGCCACCCAGGGCTACCATGATGATATCGGGAGAAAAGTCTGCTTGTTCCTTGTGCAGCAATCTGTGTGCTACCAATTCTGCGGTATATCCATTGCGGGCAATCACCTGGAACTGCACTTGTACCTGCCAGTTTTCTGCCAAGGTTAGACTCGTGTAGCCGGCCAGGCTTTTATTGTGATTATCTACACCCAATCCGGCCATAGAGGATTCTCCCACTGCCAGCAGGTTAATCGTACTGGCGCCTTCTCCAACGGTCTGTTTGGGATCAGCGGCTGGTGGTAGTTTAGGCATATTTTTACGGAGACGCTTACCCACATAAATAAAATAGGGAAACAAGGGTATCAATAGGATCAGAAGCCCGTAGTATGCAAGCTGATACATCAACTGTCTGATTTTCCCCATTCCGGAATAACAAAACGAATACCCAGGTATAACTCGCGACCACGGGTGGGGCCCCAGGCGGAAGTGATGTCAAAATACGGGGAGAAAGGATCTTCCCAACTCACGAATGGGCGTTCTTGCCTGAAATCAAAGAGATTTTCCACGCCACCATATACTTCCCACTTGTTCCAGGAATAAGTGAATTGCAGATTCCAGGTGGAGAAGGATTGGGGCGCATCAGGTGCAGATACATCTGCTGCCAAAGCGGTCAGCGGAGGCACTACTTGCTCACCATACCAGTGGTGGTTGACATCAAATTGCCAACGCTCACTAGCCGGTTGATAGCTCACTGATGTCAGCACTTTATGGCGAGGTACAAAGGGAAGGTACTCCCGGCCCTTTTCCCGCTCCTGGTACACATCCAGGAAGCTATAGGTCGATTTCACCGTTAGTACATCCGCCCAGGTGGTGTTCACATCTACCTGCATACCCCGGCTCAGGGAAATGCCGCTAAAGTTGTAAATCAAGGCTTGCATGGGATCGGTATGGTAATCCGGGAAGACCTGATTGTTGAACCGGGTTTGGAACACATCTGCCGAAACATAGCCGGAGACTTTATCGTGAATGATGCGCTGCATCAGGTTGAGCCCTAGGGTCAGCGATTGCTCAGGACGGAGTGGTTCCAAAAACTGCACGTCACGCTGCGTGAAGAGCAGGTTATTGTTTTCCGGGAAGATGTTGACGGTTCGCCAGCCATAGCCGGCTGTGGCTCGCAGGGAGGTGGTGCTGGAAAAGTCGAGTTTCAGCAAACTGCGGGGGGCAAATTGCCCGCCATACTGATCGTGCCAATCGTAGCGCATACCCACAATCCAGGTGATGCGGTCATCCCACCAGCGGAAGGTGTTTTCGGCAAATACACCGGGAATATGTTCCCGCTGCTGGTAGCGTCCGGCAAATGATTTATTAAGCGGGTTATTGGAAAAGCTGATGTGCTCGATCAGGTCGTAGTACCGGTAAGACAAACCGGTCTTTAGTGCATGATTGCCCCAGTTTTGCTCCAGTTGCAGATTGGCATAGCCGATCCATTGCTGCGCCAGATAACGGGTCTCTCCATACCAGGCATCCTGGTCTTGCGCAGACAGAGCCGTTTGAATGGTGATAGCACGATCATCACTAAAGCGGTAGCCGGATTTCTGATAGACGGTAGGCTGCACCATCCGCACTTGTTGCCCATAGCTATCACTGCTTCCGGCATCCCGAGCCGGGTCGTAGCCTACTTGTCCGCCTACCCGCTCTTCCCACAGGAATCCGACCCCAATTTCACTAAACCAACCCCAGGAAGCGGGATCACGATAGGTGAGCTTGTCGAAAATATGGTAGCGTTGGAGTTTGGGTAGATCCAAAAAGGTGTCTTCATCCTTATCCCTGTCGGCAGCAGGCTGCACCATGTGGACAGACAACAGGTTGTGCCATTCCTGTCGTTCCCCAATGGGATGAGCAATCACGGCATTGTATTGGCTTTCGCCAAAGCTGTTGACATAGGCATTCAGTAAAAGGGCGTCTGTTTCACTTGGATTCTTTGGCAGTACATTGATCTGTCCGCTGATGCTTGAAAAGCCTTGCAGTACTGAGTTTGATCCTTTGGATACGTAAATATTACCTACCAACGGCCCTGGAATAGCACTAACGCCATAGGTGTAATGCAATCCACGAAGTAGAGGTAGTCCATCAAACAAGATCTGATTGTAGACACCAGCCAGGCCCAGAATACGTAGCTCTTTGGCGTTGGTCAATACATTGGTGGTGGTAGGTTGTACGGTGCCGGTGGTGTTGAAACAGCCAGCTAGGTCACAACAAGCCGCTTTGCGCAGTTCACCGGTGGTGATTACCTCCACTTTGGCCGCTTCCAGACCATCAATGTAGCTGTCATTGCGTTCACCCTTTACCTGCACTTCAAGGATGGTGACAGGTGTCATGGCTACCGACAAACGATCACCAGGATTAGCCGGGATAGTGTCATTTTCAAAACCGAGGTACCGAACCACAAGGAGTTTCTGCCCAGAAAAATCGGCTGCCAGGGAAAAAAAACCATTGGTATCTGTTTGCACCCCAGCGCTTTTATCTACCCAATAAACACTGGCGAAGGCCAGCGGATTGCCACTGGCATCAGTTACCACCCCTTTAACGGACTGCGTCCATCCAGTAATTGAAAAACCAAGGAAAAAAAGCAGCAGGGCAATTCTCATCGCTTGACCTTATAGGGCTTTTGGTCGGGAAAGTCACAGCTCGGACTGTCCTCGATGCGGGCATAGATAGAGTCTACAACCACCAGGGTCGGGTTGTAGGTGATCTCCATTTTGCTGGTGGGTTTGGCGTCACCGACCAAGGCACTGGATACAATGCCATCCAATTCCTTGAGGTTCTCGCCTATGATATTGAGATCATTGGCACAGGTTACACCTTTGATCTTAACCTCAATGGTGGTAATGGTATCAGCATCCTGTGAAGCGGCTGAAAAGCCTACCAGTAGAAAAGCGATGAAGAGAAAACTCCGCATAGTTGTTTATTTTGTGGGCCATCTGTTGGCACAAATATCGACCATATAGCAAAACCTATCCAAACCAATTCCTCCACCTGACGTTTAGTTCAACTGATGCTGCATTACACGACATACGAACATCCTACCAGCACCGAGTGGGTCACTTTTGTCCACGGAGCAGGGGGTAGTTCGTCTATCTGGTTCAAGCAAGTACGTGCCTTTCAGCAGCAATACAATGTGTTGTTAGTTGACCTACGAGGGCATGGCCGCAGCAAACTACCGATGCCTAAAGACATCAAACGGTACAATTTCGATTTCATTACCGAAGATGTGTTGCAAGTGCTGGATCATCTGCAAATTGAAAAAACCCATTTGGTCGGTATCTCGCTAGGTACCATTATCATCCGGGAGATGGCCGAGCACTACCCTGACCGGGTGCAGTCGATGATCATGGGTGGGGCCGTGATGCAGTTGAATTTGCGTGGCAAGATATTGATGCGACTTGGGGTGTGGTTCAAGAATGTGATTCCCTACCTGATTCTCTACAAGTTTTTTGCCTTCGTCATCATGCCCAAGCGCAACCACAAAGAGTCGCGCAGCTTATTTGTACGCGAAGCCAAGAAACTCTACCAAAAGGAATTCATCCGCTGGTTTAAGCTCGCAGCCGATATCAATCAGCGCTTGAAGTGGTTCCGCTTGCAGGATGCCGACATTCCCACCCTCTACCTGATGGGCGAGGAGGATCATATGTTTCTGCCGAGTGTCCGTTTATTGGCCCAGCAACACAAAAGCGCCCAATTGGTGGTAGTGTCCAACAGCGGCCACGTAGTAAACGTAGAGCAGCCGGAGGTCTTTAACCGGACGGCATTGGATTTCTTACAGCAGCATTGAAAATTACTTTCTTCCGGCTAGATATTGTTCTGGTGTTTGCACCGCTAAAGAACTCTTTTTGTAATCTCTGAGATTTCGTGTCAACAGCACTTGAATATCCTCATCTTGTAGCGCTGTATGATTCTGAATGGCATCTTCAAAATCGCTAAATCCAGCATGTAGTGACTGAT
>CAJXXO010000257.1 GCA_913062655.1 uncultured Bacteroidota bacterium
GGGTATGGATGACGCGTTTGATATCAGACAAGCCAATGATCTCCCCGTGCTGATGGTCCTTGGCCCACTCCCACTCAAAGAGGCCTTCCCGCATTTCCGGGATGATATAGGGTTGCCCGGCAGCCGCATAAATGTCTGCCTCATCCGCATAATCATCGGCCTTCACCTGCAGACTGTCACGGTGGGCCTCATTGCCGGTAAGCCAGTAGAGCGACCACGCCTCCTTTTCAGGCGTGCAGTGGTATATCTTCACCGGCAATCCGGTGAGGGTAGTGGCGTAGGTGATTCCTTCCTCTTCCTCCTCAATATCGATAGCGGTGGTGGCTGCTAACTTTTCAGGCTGTGGCTGATCGGTCCACACTACCAGCAACTCAAGCATTTCCAAGGTAATAGCCTTGCGCCTGAGTGCACCGGCAAAATGGACCGCTGCAACGCACTCTACTTTTGCGAGTATCTCCTGCAGCTCCATCGCCTGTGGTTCCAGCTCGGCATAGTGGAATTTATGTTTGTTTTCCTGCAGGTACTCAATTGAGGCAATGATGTTGTCCTGCGTTTTGGGCCCGAATCCCTTTAGCTTGGCAATGCGGTTTTCATAACAGGCATACAGCAGTTCGCCCAGCGACTCAATGCCCAGATCGCGCCAGATCACACCAATCTTTTTTCCGCCAATCCCTTTGATCTGCAACATCTCCACCACGCCTTGTGGCGTCTTTTCCAGGTACCGATTGAGTAGGGGAAGCTCGCCTGTAGTGAGTATCGCTTCTATCTTATCGACAATGGCTTTGCCAAACCCTTTTACCTGGGCCATCTCCTCCGCTTCCATATCAGCCACCGGTTGTTCCAGCCTGTCGAGGGTGAAGGAAGCATTTTGATACGAGCGAATCTTAAAGGTATTCTCATCATGGATTTCCATGAGTTTAGCCAGCAGCTTAAAATGTTGTCCTACTTCTTTGTTGGTCATGGTAAGGTGAATCTGAATTTGCCGTCAAAGTTCGCCATTACAAACAAAAAGCCCTGACCAGGGGGCCAGGGCGCATTCACACAAAAGCATGATTCGTGTTATCGTTGGTATTGCTCCATGAGCTGATCGATCTGCTGCTGTTGGGCTTCTATTTGCTGTTGCTGTTCCTGAATGGCTTGTACCAATACCGGTATCAGGTCGGCATAATTCACCCCCATCCATTCATTTTCTACGCGCTTCAGTGCCCCGGTCTCTTCATCTTGTACCCAGTCGTGGGTTTTTACCACCTCCGGCACAATGGAAAGCAGGTCCTGCGCTAAAAAGCCCACTTTCGTACCCTTATATTCCGCATCGCTCCAGGTAAAGGTAACGGGCCGCATGGCCAGCACTTCCGCCAGGCCGTAAGGAGCATCGGTGATGTTATTTTTCAACCGCGCATCGGAGGTCTGAATGGTACCGTTAGTGGCGTACACATCATCCCACCGGTAACTGGAATTGCCCAGGTCGCGCTGGTTGTCGGTTTCTGGCCGGATACTAACGGTGGCCATCGTAAAGGCACCTCCATCTTCCAGGTATTCGGTTGAGCCAAACTTGATGCGGCCATTATTCAGGTTGCGCGAAACCGTCAATGCCGCATTCGGATCCCCAACGGTATCACCGATGACTACGCTGTTGTTCTTGTCCATCACGAGGCGGTAAAAGCGGGAATCACGGGTCAGGTTGAGGTAATCATTCTCCGGGCTGTAAAACAGGCCGGCCCGAAAGCCATTGCCGAGCAGGAAGCGGAGACCGCTCAAGTTGTTGTTGGACAAATTCTTGATGTCGATGAAGGCGTTTCCGCTGGTCTCTTGCAGTATGGCGCCTACCACATGCAGCTTTTCTTGTGGTGTGTTGGCACCAATACCGACATTACCGGCATTGTAGAAGATATTATTACCTGCGGACGACCAGGCTCCGGAGCCTCCGCCACCCGATACATCCACATCAGGTGCCCAGGCGGTGCCGTCCCACTTCAGCACATCACCCGTATTGGGGGCTGCACCATCGACTGGACGACCTTGGAGGCCCTCCACCTGGAGTGCACTGTAGGGCCCGGTTACGTCACCTTGTGCCGTGCCGGTTACCGTGGTTGCCGTTTTGGCCTGCAAGGCATAAGGCACGCTTATGAATCGCGTAGCGCCCAGGTCTTCATAGCCATTGCCATCGTCCACCTCTACCTGCAGGTAGTAGCTGTTGCTCTCCCAGTCGATACCCACTACGGTGCCGAGCAGGGCAAAGCCGCTGCCGATAACGACATTCACCATACCGTAATCATTGGTGGTGGTCGTGTGCCTTTCCTGGAAAACGGTCGGACCGGTGGCATTCCCCTCCCGGATGGTAAAGCGGAGGGTTACCGATTGGTTGCTGATCAGTTGGCCATTGCCATCGCGCAGAGCGGCCTGGTAGTTCATGAGTTCAGGTGTCTGCGCCCAAGTATGGAGGCCCAAGACAGCTACGATAATCGTTAGAAGTACAGAACGAATCATGATGCTTTAATTATTGGATTTTCTGAATGATTAGGGTTGAAGCAGCAGGCTTATCTGTTGACTGTAACCGCAGAAAATAGGTGCCGGATGCCAATGGTCGAAGGTCCAACCGGTGTTGGGTCAGCCCGTTCACTTCCAGCGTATGGGGCGGTTGTACGGTTTGTCCTTTACTATTTACCAGGTGGAAGGTTAAGGAGCCGGCTTCCGAGCTTTGGATGTCGAGGGTAACTTGATCCTGAGTAGGATTGGGGTAGGCCTTGAGCTCGAAAGTGGCGTGGGTCAGTGCAATACCTACCGGTAGAGCCTCCGGCTGATGAAAGCCCTGTGTCAGCGTCAGGGTAGCTGCCGAGGCGGTTGTGATTACCGTTTCACCAACGGTGTAGTCCACTTGAAGTGTACCGGTAGCCACCGATTGGCCGGTGCTGGCAATAACTTGCCGATCGAGGGAGAGCTGCGCCCAAAGCAATGACGAAAGAAACAGGGCGGCAATCGTGAAGGTCAGTTTCATGAGATACAATGCTGGTTTGCTCTTGAAATGTACGGTAAAATGGCGGTTAGGTTCGCTCTTTAACCAGAATTTTCCTGCTGATTTGTCAGCGAAACCCCAGAACTGTCAGCCGGTAACACGCAGCGCAGAAGTGTGGAAAACCTTTGTGCTCAGCCACTTGTGCAAATTGACCATTGCTGGGCCGAGCTTTGGCATGTATCTTGAACCCAATGGGCGGACTCAAAAGCCAACTATTCTTCTGACAAATTGACCTGATAGCTATTTATGTTCGATAATCAATTCATGCACCCGTACGGAGAAGACGATATGGAATTTCTACCGATTCTATCGGTGGAAGATGAAGAAGAGCAGAGTAAAATAGAAGTACAGCAAGTACTGCCTATTTTGCCGCTGCGCAATACAGTACTTTTCCCCGGGGTCGTATTGCCCATTACTGTGGGGCGCGATCGTTCCATCAAAGCGGCCAATGCCGCCTATGAAGCCGACCGCATAGTCGGGGTGGTATCGCAGAAAGAGGTAGACATCGAGGAGCCGGAGCCAAAAGACCTCAATACCATCGGTACGGCCGCCCGCATCATCAAAAAGCTGAAGATGCCGGATGGCTCAACCACCGTCATCATACAAGGTATCCGTAAGATCGCCATTCAGGAATTCATAGAAGAGGAGCCCTATCTCAAGGCCACCGTGCATGAGCTACGAGAGCAGAAAGGGGAGGAAGATAAAGAGCTGCATGCACTGATCGATTCCTTAAAAGACCTGGCGACCAATATTGTAAAGCTGTCGCCCAATATCCCTTCGGAGGCGGGTATAGTGCTGAAAAACATTGAAAGCAATGAATTTCTGATCCACTTTATCGCTTCCAACCTGAGCATTCCCCTGCAAGAGAAGCAAAATATCCTCGAGATGGAGGATGTGAAGGAGCGGGCCCAACTTGTGCTCAGTTTCCTGGCCAAAGAACTGGAAATGCTGGAGCTGAAAGATCAGATCCAGAGCAAGGTGAAGAGTGACATCGAAAAGCAGCAGCGCGATTATTTCCTCAATCAGCAACTCAAGACCATTCAGGAAGAGCTGGGCGGTGGTGATGTTGTGGAGAAGGAGATTGAGCGGCTGAAGGAGAAGGCAAGCAAGAAGAAGTGGAACAAAAAAGTAGCCAAGGCCTTCGACCGGGAGTTGGAAAAATTGCAGCGCATCAACCCGGCAGCAGCCGAGTACTCGCTGATTCTCAACTACCTGGATACGCTGCTGGAGCTGCCTTGGGACGATTATACGCAAGATAACTTTGACCTGAAGCGCG
>CAJXXO010000258.1 GCA_913062655.1 uncultured Bacteroidota bacterium
CCAAAAACAAAGGATATACCAACTGCTCTACATGCACACGTGTTTCTCTGGCCAATCCTCTTATCGCAGCGCTTCTGCGGTTTCTTCTGGGTCTAATCTCCATGCCGTTTTCTTTGTCACAAAGGTACAAAGCCCACCAGCCGAAGTTTACCGCATGACATTCTTTTGACAATTCTTTCCGCAGCTAAGTCTTGGAAATATCACCAAAATGATTTTGCTTTACTCCCGTAATGCACATGAACGCAATCTATACTTGGTGGTGGACTGACTTACTCGACAGGGTGAGCTAGGACACGACTGTATAGTTTCGATACTACAACGGCCTGTCGGTTTACCCGGCAGGCCGTTTTTTATTTTATCACCTAACAATCTTTTACTTATGCAACGCAAGTTCACACTAACAGAAAAAGACATACCCCGGCAGTACTACAACATCATTGCCGACATGCCAAACCAGCCGCTTCCCCCTTTGCATCCGGGCACCAAAGAGCCGATCGGCCCTGATGCGCTGGCACCTTTGTTTCCTGAAGCACTGATACAGCAAGAGGTGACACCTGATCGGTTTGTAGATATACCGGAAGAGGTGGTCGATACGTACACGATGTACCGGCCTACTCCCTTGTATCGAGCGCACAACCTCGAAAAACTGCTGGACACCCCGGCCCACATTTACTTCAAATATGAAGGGGTGAGTCCTTCGGGTTCACACAAACCCAACACTGCCATTGCGCAAGCCTATTACAACGCCAAGGAGGGCGTAAAACGCATCACTACCGAAACAGGAGCCGGTCAATGGGGCAGCGCTTTGTCCTTTGCCTGTGCACAGTTTGGTATCGAGTGTGAGGTGTTTATGGTGAAGATATCCTATGAGCAGAAGCCTTATCGTAAACTGCTGATGAATACTTACGGTGCTACGGTGCACCCCTCGCCTACCAGTTTGACGGAGGCCGGCAAAAAGATATTGGCCGAAGATCCGGATTCGCCCGGTAGCCTGGGTATTGCCATCTCGGAGGCAGTAGAGCGCGCAGCGAATGACCCGGACACGAAGTATGCCCTGGGCTCTGTGCTGAATCATGTGTTGCTCCACCAAACGGTAGTCGGGCAGGAGGCCATTAAACAGATGGAAATGGCCGGTGAGATGCCCGATGTGATCGTAGCCCCATTTGGGGGTGGCTCCAACTTTGCCGGGCTGGCGTTTCCTTTTCTCCGCCTCAACCTGACCGAAGGGGCCCACATCCGCTGTATCGCCAGTGAGCCGGCCAGTTGTCCAAAGCTCACGCGCGGCCAGTTTCGCTACGACTTTGGCGACACGGTGGGGATGACGCCACTGCTGCCGATGTACACGCTCGGACACAATTTTGTGCCCGCTCCCATCCATGCCGGTGGCTTGCGCTACCACGGTGCCGGAGTGATCGTCAGTCAGCTCCTGAAAGACCAACTGATTGAGGCACAGGCGCTGGAGCAATTGGAGTGCTTTGAAGCAGGGGTACAGTTTGCCAAGGCAGAAGGCATTTTACCAGCACCCGAGGCCAACCATGCCATTGCTACAGTGATTCGTGAGGCTAACAAAGCCAAGGAAGCCGGTGAGCAAAAGACGATCTTGTTCAACCTGTGTGGCCACGGCCATTTCGACCTGGGCGCCTACGAGTCATACTACCAAAAGCAGTTGCAGCGACATGAGGTGACGGCCGAGGAGATCGCCCACAGCCTTTCCCAACTGGACACCCCAGTTCCCGCGTAATGAAAAGAGGCCCTGCTGTGGTATGCAGGGCCTCTTTCTTAGTTTACAGCTTCAGTTTCTTTCGTAAGTCTTTCGGTAAGGCATCTTTATGTAGCATGATGTCCATCGTTTTGTAGGCCACATAAGCTTCGGAAGCCAGGAAGTAGCCATCGCAGGCATTGTTGTCGCCCCAGGAGTTTTTGATCATGTAGTAGCGATTGCCATTTTGGTCTTCGTAGATGCCGGTCATGTGCATACCATGATCATCAGTGGTCTGATAATTGTCAAATCCTTCCTGGCGCATTTCCTGTGTGATCTCCTTTTCTTCTGTAGGCATCAGGAATGCATTACCGATTTTCTCTGTGCCTGCATCATTGAAGTACCGGCTGTCGGTACCTTTACTCTTGATGGTGGCCTCATCTTCGGGCACGATAGCTAGTCCATCACGGAAAGAAAAGCCCTTCTCGCTCACATCAGCCGCCCAGGCCAGGGTGTAGCCATTTTCCAGCGCATAGTCGATGGCTTCCATCATATCTTCCAATGGTACATTGTGCACCAGCCCATAATTCCAGTTGTCCGGCACTTCCAGTACAAATTCCTCATAGAATGGATGATGCGTGTAGGAGGTGAGGTAGACATAGTCGTCCATATCCAATTCCAATTCCTCCGCGAAGCTTTGTGCGGTGTAGGTCTTGCCCTGGTACTCAAACTCCTCCGGCACTTCACCGAGGTAAGCATCTACCGCATTGCCAATGGCTCGCTTCCAGGCTGGAGTCAGCTTTTTACCCGGGTTTTCGATAATAGCATCGGCCATGCCCTTCAGCACCGCATCCATTTCCATGTGGTTGTGCTTCTCAGCGCCATAGGCTAATCCTTCATACACTTCTTCGGGAACGATGCCATACTTTTCGATCACATGCGGTATGTCGTGAAACGCACCCCCGGCACTGAAGTTGTTTTTGCCATGCATGCGCACGTAATTCTCCGCTTTATCGACATAGGCATGGCGCACCACGTACATTTCAGAGAGATTGTGTTCGCCCTTGCCCATTCGGATCAATTCCGACTCAATGAATGACAAGGCCGAAAAGCTCCAGCACGTGCCAGATACCGATTGATTCTGCACCGGTAGCGCTTCATGGTTGACCACCTTGGTGAAGACATATTCACTGCCCGGTTTATTGACCAGTGTATCTTGTGCAGACAAGCTGGCGATGGTAGAGAGGATAGCAAAGAGGGATAAAAGTGTGTATCGCATAGTTTGATTTTTAAGAACTTCGAATGAGCCTTCGTCAGGCGCGCATAAAAATAAAAGGTTATGACCGTTTCCGGACAATTGATTGATATTCGTAAGCAGCAGATCTACCCTGCTGACGTGACGATTGAAGATGGATATATTCAAGCCATCACCCCAACGGACCATGCGCCAGCGCAGTATATCCTACCCGGCTTTATTGATGCGCATGTACACATCGAGAGTTCGATGCTGGTGCCGTCTGCCTTTGCGCCTATGGCTGTAGTGCACGGTACAGTGGCTACCGTGTCCGACCCACATGAGATCGGCAATGTATTGGGCGTGAAGGGCGTGGAGTACATGATCGAGAATGGCAAGCAGGTCAACTTCAAGTTCAACTTTGGTGCGCCCTCCTGTGTACCGGCCACGCCATTTGAGACAGCCGGGGCGGAGATTAATGCTGAAGACATTCGGTATTTGTTGGAAAAGCCTGAGGTAAAATACCTGGCCGAAATGATGAACTGGCCTGGGGTGCTGCATGAAGATAGCCTCGTAATGGACAAGATCAGGGTCGCACAAGAATTGGGCAAACCGGTGGATGGGCATGCACCCGGATTAAAGGGTGAAGAAGCCGCCACCTACATCAGCCGCGGCATCTCTACCGACCATGAGTGCTTTACCGCTGAGGAAGCGCTGGACAAACTGAAGCATGGGATGAAAATCCTCATTCGGGAAGGAAGTGCGGCCAAGAATTTCGAAGCATTGATTCCTCTATTGGAGGAGCACTACGAGCACATGATGTTCTGCTCGGACGATAAACACCCAGATGACCTGGTCCGTGGTCACATTAACCAGTTGGTGGCTCGTGCCATCGCCAAGGGCAACGACCTCTTCAAGGTGCTGCAAGTGGCTTGCCTGAACCCTATTGATCATTACCTGCTTGATGTGGGACAGCTACGGGTTGGTGACCCGGCCGATTTTATTGTGGTGGAAGACCTGAAGACCTTTACTGTAAAGGCCACCTACATCAACGGAGTGCTGGTTGCGGAGCAAGGCCAACCTCATTTACCCAGCATTCAACCGGCTATCGTCAATCACTTTGCCGTACAGCCGATACAAGCCAATCAATTAGCCGTTTCGGCTGAAGGGGATACCATTCGTGTGATTCAAGCGCTGGATGGCCAGTTGATCACAGAAGAGCGGCATGAAAAAGCAAGTATTGATGACGGAAAAGTAGTCGCTGATAAGAAAAGGGATCTACTCAAGTTTGTGGTGCTCAATCGCTATGCAGATGTACCCCCGGCCATTGGTTTTATCAAAGGTT
>CAJXXO010000259.1 GCA_913062655.1 uncultured Bacteroidota bacterium
TGGATACACGGGGATGGAGAGGCGTTGCCTTTTGATGACAATAGCTATGACAGTGCTACTATCGCCTTTGGTATCCGTAACTACGAACATTTGGAGAAAGGGATAGCGGAAATGCTGCGCATTCTTACCCCACAAGGCAAAGTGTACATCCTCGAATTCTCCAAGCCTTCCGGTGGTTTGTTCAAGCAGCTTTTTCGGTTTTATTTCAAGTATATCCTGCCGGGCATCGGCCGGCTGATCTCTCGCGATCCAAGCGCCTACACCTACCTGCCCGAATCGGTAGACGCCTTTCCTGATGGTGAAGATTTCTTGTCTATCATGCGATCCGTAGGCTTTACCGAAGCCACCGCACGTCCCCTCACTTTCGGTGTAGCTACCTTATATATAGGACAAAAGCCAGCGTAACACCGGTATTTGCAGGCATCATTTGCAACATCCGATTTTACAAACTAATTTAGCTAACGAACGTTAGGTAAGTTAAAATGGCATTAACGCAGACGTTAGATCGCAAAGGACAAATTCAGGCTGCTGCGCAAAACCTTTTTCGGGAGCGCGGTTTTGCTGCCACGTCCATGCGCGACCTGGCCAAAGCTGTAGGCATAGAGCCAGCCAGTTTGTATAGCCATATCACCAGCAAGGAATCCATTCTGCGCGAAATCTGTTTTCATATGGCAGATCAGTTCTTTGAGCAGTTGGATCAAATTGATGGACAAGCCAACCCGGCTGAACAATTGAAGCAAGCCATAATCGGGCACATCAGTGTGATCCGAAAAAATTATGACGCTTCAGCGGTTTTTTTGCACGAATGGCGTTTCCTGGAAGAACCCAACTTAGGGCGTTTCAAATCTCTGCGTAGAGATTATGAGCAGCGCTTCCGCGCTATTTTGGAGGCGGGCCAGGCAGCCGGACAGTTCAGACAAATGAATATGAAGATTGTGCTGCCGACATTATTCAGCAGCATGAATTGGGCCTATGAGCATGTAAAACCGGCCACCCTCTTACCACCTGAAGAGGTGGGAGAGACCATCTGGCGACTGTTTGTTCAAGGCCTGGAACATAAATAGCATTGATCACAAAACAACCTACACTATGTACGGAGGAGGTTATATTCCTGAAGAGGAAAAACGTAAGCAACAGCACATGGAAGAGGATCCCGCCAAGTTGGCGGAATTCGAGGCGCGGATCGATAATGGAGAAAAGATCGAGCCGCACGACTGGATGCCGGCTGAGTACCGCAAGCAATTGATTCGCATGATCGAGCAGCATGCGCACAGCGAGATCATTGGCTCATTGCCGGAAGGTACGTGGATCACTCGGGCGCCTTCTTTCAAGCGCAAAATGGCCTTGATCGCCAAAGTACAGGATGAGATCGGCCATGGTCAGTTGCTGTACAATGCAGCGGAAACACTCGGCAAATCCCGCGAGCAAATGATGCAGGACCTGCTCACCGGTAAGTCGAAGTACTCCAACGTCTTCAACTACCCGGCCAAGACCTGGGCAGATGTAGCGGTGATCGGCTTCCTGATTGATGCCGCAGCCATCGTGAATCAGGTAGCCAATTCAAAGGGATCGTACGGACCCTACAGTCGTGCACTGGAGCGCATTTGCTATGAAGAATCGTTCCACCTGAAGCAAGGCCATGATGCCTTTGTGGCCCTGGCCACGGGTACTGAATCGCAGCGTGCGATGTTGCAGGATGCAGTGAATCGCTGGTATCGTCCGATCATTCATTTCTTCGGACCGTCTGACAAGGACTCTGTCCACACCGGCAAATTGATGCGCTGGAAGGTGAAGATGATGACCAACGATGCCATGCGCAATCAATTCCTGAGCAGTTACGTGCCTAAAGTATGGGAGCTGGGACTGAGTTTCCCTGATCCGAAACTGCACAAGGACGACAATGGCGAGTGGCACTTCAGTGATCCTAATTGGGATGAGTTCTACCAGGTGATCAAGGGTAATGGCCCTTGCAACGCTGAGCGTTTGGCCGTTCGCAGTTGGGTAGAAACGCAGCACAAGTGGATCCGCGAAGCACTCTTCAATCCGAATGCGAAGTACACCTTGCCTTTATCCTAAAACCCAAGTAAAACCACAGACCCATGGATTCATTAGATCCAAGAATAGCCCGGCTTCATGATATTCGCGCTGGTGAAGTGCCTACGGTGGGCGCGCACGACTATGGTGAGACCTACGAGGTGTTTCACCAGGCTAAGCGCGGGAAACACCATGCACACGTGGGCACCGTACATGCCCCCGATCCGGAATTGGCGCTGGTGTATGCCAAAGAACAATATGGCCGCAGGCAGCAGACGGTCAACATGTGGGTGGTGCGTACGGCAGATATTTTTGCCTTCCCGTATGACGACTCCGATATGTTCGACTCTACGCCTCAGAAGATCCACCGGGAAGCGGCCGGGTACAAGACACGTGACAAGATTGAAGCCTACAAGAAAAAACAAGCACAATAGCCATGGAAGCGACTCAGGAATTACTATTCAAAATAGCAGATGATGCCCTGATCATGGGCCACACAGATAGCACTTGGACGGGACTAGGCCCGACATTGGAAGAAGACATCGCTTTTTCTTCCATGTCACAAGACAAGATCGGACATGCCTGGAATCTTTACCAGATGTTGCACGACAAATTTGGCCTGGCTGATGCGGATACTTTGGGCTTCAAGCGGGAAGAAAAAGAATACAAGTGCAGCCACCTGACGGAAGTACCCACCCAGGATTACGCCTACGCTTTGGTGCGTCAGTTCTTTTTTGATCATGGCCAGTTCATGCGTTTTTCAGCATTGAAGAACAGCTCCATTGAGTGGTTGGCCGACTTCTCTCGAAAGGTGACCAGTGAGATCAAGTATCACACTTTGCATGGGGATACCTGGCTGAAGAAGCTAGGGGCTCAGGGCAACGAAGAAAGCAAAGCCCGTATGCAGTCGGCCATCAACGAAGTATTTCCGCTAGCACTAGGCTATTTTGAAGAAGGCCCACGCGAAGCGGAGCTGATTGAGAAAAATATTTTTATCGGGGAGAAAGCCCTGCAGGAAGCCTGGCTGGAAAAAGTAGGCGACCTGGTGGCACAGTATGGCTTGACCTTACCCGAGGGAAACACGGTAGATCCATCACTGGGTGGCCGCAATGGCTACCACACCGAACACCTGCAGCCGCTCTTGGCTGAAATGACAGAGGTGACCGCCAGTGATCCGGAAGCTACCTGGTAAAACGAATGTTATGACCACCGCAACGAAAGATCGATTCGATACTTCACAATTATCTGATAAGGAATTGGCCTTGTACAAAGCCTTGAAGGCTGTAAAGGATCCTGAGATTCCTGTGATCTCCGTAGTGGACTTGGGCATTATCACTGGCGTGTCGATTGATGCGGAGGATAAGGTGGTCATACAAATGACACCCACCTTTGCCGGTTGCCCGGCCATTGAGGTAATGAAAAGTAGCATTGCCAAGCAGGTGAGAGAAGAGGGCTATGAGGAGGTGACCGTGGAGGTCGAGTTCAAGACCAACTGGAACAGCAACCGCATCACCGAAAAGGGCAAACAGCAACTCGTAGAGTTTGGCTTAGGCAAGCCGGACGAGCATGAAGGGGAGGTCACCATGGAAATGGTGGAGAAAGCTGAATGTCCCTTCTGCGGCAGCGAAGACACTGATTTGCAGTCGGCCTTTGGCTCAGCGCTGTGCCGCTCTATCCACTACTGCCACAGTTGCCGCCAGACTTTCGAGCGCTTCAAGCCGGTGTAAGCGCCTTCAGGGTGGCCCTCGAACTATAAGGTAGGGAGTATAAGGGCAGAATTCCTACTCCTCACAAAAGAACTTCTGGAGATGCTTCAGTCGGGCTGTAGCCTTGCGATTATCCTTGAAGATTCTGGTAGCCCTCCATCAGCATGACGGTAGGGGCTTTTGTAGTTCACATCACGCTATACTCCCGTCATTTCCCCGTCATATCACGGGGAAGCGGGCACATAAATGCAAAAATGTTTTATTTTGAAGGCATGCGTTATTTCTACTACACCATTTTTCTTGTTCTGTTTCTCATGCCTGCAGTTACATCACAAGCTCAACAAAATACTGTATTCAACAAGAAGTTTGACCTGGGATATAGATATGTGGGCAGTCCTACTATAACTGTTGTAGATAGTTCTTTCTTTGTTGTAAGTCAATATGATACAATTGGTCATCAAAATTGGCAGGTTGGATTCTTCCGTTTCGACTTAGATGGCGACCTAGAATGGAGGATCAATTTTGCGGATAGTAATA
>CAJXXO010000260.1 GCA_913062655.1 uncultured Bacteroidota bacterium
TGCGTCTTAGTGCCTTTGCGTGATACCCCACTTCTCCCCTTTTCCCTTTCCCAACGCATTATCTTTGCGCCCGTGGATCACAACACCCAATTGGCAGGCGAGGACATTTCCTTACTGGGCGAAAAAGCACTCTTTTGGCCGGCTCAGCGGATGCTGATTGTAGGGGATCTGCATATCGGAAAGGCCAACCATTTTCGAAAGGCGGGTATAGCCGTCCCCAAGGCCGTCAACCTGACCAATCTACGCGCACTCACTCGTCTCGTCATGCGGACGCACCCGGAGCGAGTGTTGTTTCTGGGCGACCTCTTTCATAGCGACCCGAATCGGGAGTGGCAGGCCTTTGTGCAGTGGATGCAGCAGTTCCCGGACATTCAATTTGAGTTGGTGATCGGCAACCACGACATTTTACCGGCCACCTTCTATGAGGATGCCGGGGTGCATTGCTATCCTGAGGGGTTATCCATCGGACCTTTCTGGCTGACACACGAACCCATGGCTGATGCATCAAAAGGCTACAATCTGGCCGGGCACATACATCCGGGAGTGCGACTGTCGGGCAGGGGCAGACAATCGTTGCGGTTGCCTTGTTTTTGGTTTGGAGAGGCACAAGGACTGTTGCCTGCATTTGGAGCATTTACGGGCTTATATCGCATTGAGCCCAAAAATGGTGATCGGCTATTTGTGGTGGCGAACCAAAAAGTAATCCCTATTGGCAACGCTAAGGCTTGACCACCGCATAAGACTGCTGTACCCCATTGCGGGCAACTCGAATCATATAGTAGCCAGAAGGCCAACCGGCAGTTTCCAACCGCCACTGCTGACTTCCACCTGCCGCTTGCCACATAACCTGTCCAGTCGCATTTAGAATGGAAAGATGATCGAGCGTCTCTTCTGCCCTAATACTAAGTTGTTGGGTAAATGGATTGGGCGACACCTCTACACCAAGGTCGGCATACATACCCGTGCGTGTAAGTGCGATAATGTCAGAGAGATGCCACTCACCATTCAGATCGTATTGACGCAGCCTATAGTAGGCAATGCCGGGTAGTGGATCTTTATCTTTATACTCATACCGGAGCTCTCCTACATGATTACCAGCGCCATCCACCTTTCCTAACGGAGTAAAATGTTGTCCATCCCGGCTTCGCTCAACCACAAAGTAGTCGTTATTCACTTCTTGCCGTGTACTCCACTTCAGTAAGTTGTAATTGGGATATACCTCACCCTTCCAGTAGCCATACTCCACCGGCAACAAGAAGGGGATAACGCCTAAATGATTAGAAGCCACTGAATTTCCGGTACCGCCTATACCATCATCGGTAATTTGATAATTGATGGCCAGTTCGGCTGAGTCATTGCAACCTATATCGATCACGGCATCAAAACAGAATTGGTATTCATAGCAGTCATAGTCAAAGGATACGCCTTGCTCCCCATCGCCCCAATTGGGGTTGACGCTATGGGTAAAGGTCCAGTCCAGCGCATGGGTGGCCGAATCGTAGCTAGCCGCCCAGGTGCCCAGCGTGTCGTAGTTCCCCTCTGCACCGGCAGGTGTTAGGCCGGTAACCTCAGTCCAACAATCGCCCAAGGTTACATCTACATACTTTAGCCATTCCCACCCCAGCTCATTACGCACGTAGTAGGTCATACACAAGGTGCCGGAGTCGCCCGGGAATAAGGTATCAATGGGTTCATTCTGCCAGGTAATGTGCAAACCATCGTTATCGGTATCTACACCACAGCCGGATGTATCCAGTTGAATGCCAGAGGCCAGACATTCTACCCGAAATGAAAAATAGTCCAAACTGTCCTGGTCACTATCCAGGATCAACGAATAGGTACCCGCTCCAGTCACGGAGAAGTCCATATAGTTTTGACCATTGTGATAAAAGGCCTGTGTACTGAGGACAAACTGGGCAAAATCATCACATTGCCCCTCACTACAGGTGGTGCCATTGAGCATAACCATCATGTAATTGTCTGTAGCATCGCCCACACTGTCCACAAAGACACGCAGTGTAGTTACATCCGGGTCGGTTATCTCAATATCGTAAAAGACATCGTTGCCCTCGTAATTTAATGTACTATCCAGGCAACTCCAGGTGGTGGCGAAGTTTTGCAGCCCGTAAGAGTTGCCGGTCACCGTGTCGCCACAGCCGTTGAGCAGTGCCATAGAGCAATTATCGCCCGGGCCACCCGGCAAGGTACGAGAGGCACAAATCGAATAGGCGCCTCCACCCCCGGCATAGTCGTACGTACGCACCCAAATGGTATCTCCTATGGTCAGGCCGGTGATTTCCAGGGACTCTGTTCCACCAGTGGCAGTATTGTCCGCACACCCCTCACTGGTAAGACTCCCACATCCGCCTGTGAAATATTCCAGTACAGGGTCATAATCGGACCCACCATCCACTTCCACGGTTACCGTATCGTCATTGGCTACAAAGAAGTACCAGGTATCATCGTCAGCATTACCGGTCCAGCCGTTACAGTTGATGGCCGACTGCGACTGAGAGGCCAGATAGGAAATGCGGTTTGTGGGATTGCAGGAAGAAGAAATATTTAACTCCCGTGCTCCGCCACAGTCATCGTTGTCGGGTGGCCCTACCACGCATACGGAGAAGTCGCCCGGAGAGCCCACATAGCTTATGCGTACATGATAATCGGTACCTGGCACAAATCCAGACGCCAGGATGAATTCTGCCCCACCGGCTCCGGCATTGTCCCGGCAGATGAAGCTGGATCCATTACATGTCCCACTGCGGAGGTTGACCACTACATCCACACCCGAGGCACCATAGGCCCGAATCAGATGCTGCGATGCCGTAGCCGTAAAGCGGAACCACACATCATTATCGGTACCTGCACAGGAGGTGACGGAGGATGTGGCACCTGTAAGGGTGTAAATTGAGTCGTAATAATTGTCTGCCACAGGTAGTACAATGGCATTGGCACAATCGTCATTGACCGGTTGGGCCATAGCCGACCACCCAAATAAAAAGAGCAATATGGAGAGACCCAATACGCAAAGGGAACGGGCGTTCATTGTCGAAGCATTTTCCCTCCATACGCCACTTTTGAAGATGGGTTTCAAAACACCCCATCCCCACCCTTTTCATTACATGCCACTATTGCCTAATAGGACGCCAAAATGCAAGATATTACATCATACAAGCCTGTAAAACAGGGCCTTTTAAGCTATGCTAATTCGAGTCCGATACCAAATCAATTATTTCTTGCCTTTTTTAGCTATTTTCTTACGTATGGCTATCCGGTTAGCTTTTTTTGTAGTTCCTCTTCACTCAGTGTAGGCACGCCCAACTTTACCGCCTTGTCATATTTTGAGCCGGCATCTTCACCCAAAAGCAGGTAATCTGTGTTCTTACTCACGCTGCCTGTCACCTTACCCCCATGGTCTTCGATCAGTGCCTTGGCCGCATTACGCGACAAAGTGGGCAGGGTACCGGTAATGACAAAGGTGAGCCCCTCCAACGCTAAGCTCTTAGGGCCCTTTTCCTGCACACCCTGCAGGTTAAGACCGAGGTCTTCCAACTGTCGGATGAGGGTTACATTTTGCTCCGTTTGGAAAAACTCCACTATGCTTTCCGCAACTTTTGGACCGATATCGGGTAGGCCCTCCAGTTGCTCTTGCGTCCATTCTTGATAATCAAGTAAGTGATTCACCTCCTTCGCCAGCACTTTAGCCGTGGTTTGCCCTACGTATCGAATGCCTAACCCAAATAACAACCGATCCAACGGCCGCTCCTTAGATTGGGCCAAGGCTTGCTGGAGGTTTTGAATGGATTTTTCACCCACCCCGTCCCAAGTACGAAGGGTATCCCAATCTAATTGGTAGAGGTCAGCAATTGTGGCAATTTGCGCTTCCTCAAATAACCTGCGGACAAATTTTTCGCCCAGTCCATCCACATCCATAGCATTCTTGCTCACGAAGTGTATGATACGCTCTACCGCTTGTGCCGGGCAGTTGATATTGACACACCGCCATACGGCCTCGCCCTCGGGCTTCACCAGTTCGCTTTCACAAGAAGGACAATGGGTGGGGAATATGATATCCTCCTCTTGTCCCGTCCGGTCTTCTGCCACCGACTTTACAATGTAGGGAATCACGTCACCGGCACGTTCTACCAGAACGGTATCACCGATTTTCAGGTCTTTCTCCCGCACCACATCGGCATTGAATAGGGATACGGAAGAGACGGTCACACCCCCGATGTGAACGGGATTCACTTTGGCCACAGGTGTGACTGCCCCGGTAC
>CAJXXO010000261.1 GCA_913062655.1 uncultured Bacteroidota bacterium
CCTTTCTGTTCCAATAGACAATCTCCGGTAATGGCCGATCCTCGTAAACAGCATCCAGGAGTTTATCCGCCCAGTAGGGCCCCAGCGTAGAACCCTTACTTCCCAGTCCATTAAATATCCAGTGATTGTCTTCCACTTGTGAAGGACCCATCAAGGGTTTGCGGTCAATTACTGTAGGCCGCACCCCAGCCTGATGATCGACCACCTCGTAGGGTAGCGTGATCATCTGGTCCAGCTTTTGCAGGAGTATTTTCTTGGCCTCCTCCGTGGGGTGCCCATCCAGTTGATCCCAATTATAGGTGGCGCCTAGTCGGAACAATTGTTGCCCCAATGGAACGAGAAAGTGACCCTTAATCAATATTTGTTCTTCTGATAATGCTGGAATGTGTACCGTCAGTATTTCTCCTTTTGTAGGGGCAAACGGGAGGTTGGGGAAGAGCGGATGTTGCCGCCCCCAGAATCCTTCACACCACACCACATAGCGTGCATCATACCTTTGCTGTATGGCCTTGGCATCTGCTGGGTCTGTGAGCCAGGCTTCGGTCAGGTGGCCCTGTCGCTGCCATACCCATCGACAATGATCCAGGTAGGAAGTAGTATCTAACCAGCCGGCCGGAGCTATGACAGCTCCACCCAAAGGTGCAATAAGGCCTTTCGGAGGTACTTGCCAGGGTACGGGTGCCACATAAGGATTGTTTTCCTCCAGGTGTTTGTGGTAGCGATCGACTTCTTTGGGTTTGCTGAATAAGCGCCAAATGGGGCGTGTGTGCAATACCTGCTTGCCTGTTTCTTTTTCCCAGGTGGTGTACCATTTCCAGGCGTAAGGCAATAGCTCATTTGCCAGCCAGGTGGTGCTGAGGTTTCGTCCTGTCACCGGGTTGATCAAACCGGCTGCTACACGACTGGCGGCACCGGGCCTGGGCTGGTCGATGAGGTGAAACGACAATCCCCTCCTTTCCGCCTCGCGGGCCAAAGAGGTGCCTCCCAGGCCCTGACCGATGATAAGCAGGTCTAACATCTTAAGGTGTTGTGCCTTCGAATCGTACGACAGCAAGTTTTTCTGCCCTTGGACCTATTACCATCCGGTAGAAGTCAGGTATCCGGTCGGAGAGGTCGGCTATGGGTGCCCATTTTTTCGATTGCCACTGGTATATAATGCCCTTATCAGCCATCAAGGCCTTACCATCCGGTAGCCACACGTAGTCTTCCACACCCGGTAGGGTAGGCATCAGGCGTTGCTTTTTACCAGTGGTAGGGTCGATTGCCTGGATATACCAACTGCTGTCGTTGGGCGGCTTGTGCACATAAGTGAGGTGGCCGGAGGGCGGGTGTGTAAGGAGACATCGGCCAATGGAGCCTGCCAATAGACTATCTACTCCGGCATCTGGCAGGATGTGATGCAAAGTGAAGCTGTCGCCCAGCACGAAGGCCCCCAGTTCTTGGTCATTTATCCAATGGTAATACCCGATTGATTCATTTTCGGCAAAGGTGAGTTGCCGGTTGACGCCCGGAAAATCAAATTGCCACAACCGCTGGGTACTGCCATCTTCCTCCACGGTTACTGTGGTAAACTTTTCCTGACCGGGTATCTGCTGAGGCGAGTATTCTGCCGTCTGCCCCGTTTGGGTAAGGTTGTAAATGCCTCCATTGCTAAAGTAATAGAGATAAATGTCGGTCAGCCCCGATCCATTATTAGAACTAAAAAGTAAGCCTTCGTTGCTATGAAGGAAGTAGGGTTGATTATCGTATCCGGGTCTAACGGCCACGTGATGGGTATCGCCTACTGTCAATTTGCCTTGGCTATACGCTATATCGATCAGAAGGATATCGGTTTCGGGTAAATTCTGGCTATAGATGTAGGTGGGTGTAATGAGAAGGCAAATGAGGAAAATAAAAAAACGCATATAGCTACTTTTCGGGTACGACTACCCGCAAATATCGGGGTAAGACCTGAAAGGTGGCGGGTGTATGGCCCAAAGATTCTCCATCAGTTTCTAACAAAAGGCCCGGGTTGGTAACGCCAAACTCTTCGCTGTGGAAGGTCTCTACTTTTCGATGTTTTACAAAGGCACCGGAGAATAATCGAGTTACATTGGCCACTACTTCCCACTTGGGGAGGTCGCGAATCAGGGTAATGGCTAGCTGGCCATCGTCTAACACGGCATGGGGTGCTTGGCGCATACCACCACCATTGTACTGCCCTTTTCCTATTGCCGCTGAGAAGAGCAACACTTCTTGTCGTTTTGCATGCCCGGTTAGTTTAGCCTTTTGGCTATCATGGTGCAGCAATGTATTTAGCAACTGCCACAGGTAGGCCATCTTGGATAGGGGCTTACCGTCCTTTGTTTTTTGATTGACCGATTGGGTAACTGCTCCATCAAAACCAATACCCGCCATATTGACAAATAGTCGGTACTGCAATTCACCGGTTGGTCCCTGATAGGTAACCGAACCAACATCCTGAACGATGGTTTGCCCGGCTGCTATCGACCGGGCAATAGTGGTATAGTCGGTAGGTAAGCCCAAGCTTCTCCGCCAATCATTGCCTTTCCCCACCGGTATCAGCCCTAGGGTGATCTCTCGCAAACGCTCAGGGTGGTGTTCTGCAATACCATTAATGACCTCATTTACGGTACCATCGCCACCAATCACCAGAAAGTGGCGAAAGCCGGATTGATAACCTTCAGCGGCTAATGTGATAGCATGTTCATAGGCTTGAGAGGCTTGTGCCTCGTACCGTATACCGGCAGCATTCAGTGCAGCAGCAATCTCTTGCCACTCCTTGTTGGCCCGTCCACTACCAGCTACCGGGTTTCTGATCAACCACCATTTATCCATGGCGGATCAATATAACTTGATGGCGTTGTACTTCGCGAGATAGAAACTGCCATTACGATCGGTCCGTACCCAATTGCGCCCAAAAGAGGCATTGCTTTCAAAATTACCGGAGATATAGATGTTGCCAGTATCGTCTGCCACGGCACACTTGCCCTCGTCTGACTTACTGCTACCGGCATTTTCCATCCATTCAATGTCTCCTTCAGCTGTGAATTTGGCAATGAAGACATCTTGCGATTCCATGTTGCGGTATTTCTTGGAGGCGAGGCTAATTTCGCCATGGCTCATTTTACCGGTGAAAAAGCCGGTAACATAGATGTTGCCTGCTGCATCAGCGGTTATCCCTTGGCCGCGGTCTTGATCGATGCCGCCAAAATTGCGCGCCCAGATCAACTCACCTTTTGGGGTGTATTTGGCGAGGTATATATCCTCGGTGCAATCTCCAAATAAGTTGAAATGGGTGGTAATGGATTTACCGCCTAATTTGGCTTTACCCTTGTTGTTGCCCTCAAGGGTACCCAGATAGTGGCCGGTCACAAGAATATTATTGTCCGGGTCAATGGCGAGATCATTGAAGTTGGCCTCAACGGCTATGTCGTCAAACCAAAGCAGGCTGCCATTAGCCGACCATTTGGCGAGGTACACTTCCCGCATGGGCAGTGGCCCGTCAGCGTACCACTCTTGTCGAGTGGTATACCGTGAGTTGCCAAAGCGCACCGGCCCCATCATTTCACCAGCCATTACGATATCGTTGTTCCGGTCGCACTCAATATCATACACATAGGCGTAGGTAATAAGACTGTTGCCACCCGCAGCTTGCTTTGCCCACTGCACTTCACCACTCGGGTCCATTTTGACCAGGTAGATATTTTGATTCATCCACTTTTTCAGATGGAAGTTGTCGAAACTGACAAACTCTCTGAAGTTGCCTGTCACGTATACATTGCCTTGCTTGTCGGTGGTGATGGCTTGTCCACGCAGTATGCCGTCACTTTTGGGCTGCTTCACCCAGTTTAGTTGTCCATCGAGGCTGTAAGCGGCAATAAACATGTTTTGTCGATCCTTGGTAAGCAGGGGCTGCTCTCCGAAGTAGCAGATGCCACTGAAGTAGCCGGTAATAAATACCTGATCTGCCGATACGGCTATGCCCAGGCCTTTATCATCCTTACGACTGCCAGCGGTACGCATCCATTCCAGGTTACCCATCGGATCATACTTGGCTACGAAAATATCACCATTGTTGAGCTCATCGCCTTGTGCCCATTGTTGGCCTTTGCCCAGATCGAGATACTGTTCAAAATAGCCGACTACATAGATGTTGCCATCCGGGTCCAGTGCAATTTCATTGCCTGAGCTGCGATAGCTTTTTCCGGCTTGAACCCAGGGCAGACTGGTTACGGCCATCGTATCCGGGTCAACCTTA
>CAJXXO010000262.1 GCA_913062655.1 uncultured Bacteroidota bacterium
ACCCCAGCAGACTCTCGTTGAGCAAGAGCTCCAAAATCGGTTGTTCATTGGCCTCTGCCTGTACTGCCTGGCTCATTTTTCCAAATGACTGAAGTGCTTGTTGCTGGTTTTCAAAGGAGCGCGATAAGGGTAGGTAAAACAACAGCGCCAGACTTGAGAGAAGAGAAAAACCGAATACAAAACCTCCGGTCAGTAGCAATACCCCATTATGCAGCAAATGGAGGTGAAAGGCATCAGAGAGGGGGAAGAAATACTGCTGCACCAGCAGGCCGGCTGTAACCAGTGTCAGGAAGCTGAGTAATATCAGGGCCACCTTTTTGCCTTTGGCTTGCAGGTGGGTGATCCAATCCAGTTGGAGCCACAACCCCACAGCCGGTAAGGCTGTCAACCCGATGATGCCATACCGGACCACCGGATTCCAGGATAAGGCTTCGAAATTGAAGATGAGGTTGATCGCCAGCCCGATGGTAAAAGCTTGCCACAATCGCTGTGGCCAGGTCCGTTTTTTCCAGCGGGCCAATCGACTGAGTAGTAAGGTGCCACCTATGAAAAAGCTGGCGGTTAGTGTTAATTGTAACGCCCCTAAGGCCAAGGAAACCGTAGCCGGGAGGACGAGTGAACCCAGTGCAGTTGGAAGTAAGGATATGCCCAACGCTGCGGTACCAAATACCAACCCAAAACCGATCAGCTCCTCCGGGGAAAAAAATTCAATCTGCTGGGACAACCGGTGTAGGTAAATGCCCAGGCCTGTTAGAAAGAGGGTCGTGAATAGCCCTTCCCACCAACCTTGGGACGGAGCGGGCAATGTTGGGGTGGCTACCCCACCCACATACAGCAAAAGGCCTCCCATCCCGGCTAAGCCAAGTGCCAACATACCAATCCCTTGGCGCCAATTGTATTTCGCTGAAAAGGCCATTTCTTTTGTCCAACCCTAAAGTAGGGCTATTCCCATGTACTCCTTGTATATCAGGCATTTCGTTTATTAACATGGGAGGTAGGTGTATGTCTACTAATGCAGTAATTTTGCGGCCTTATGGGAAAAAGGCGAAGAAATAAACTCCTCAAAGATGTCACCATTGAATCCATTGGAGCAGAAGGGAAGGGTATCGCAAGGAAGGAGGGTAAGGTCATTTTTGTAGATGGCGGTATTCCCGGTGATACCGCAGATGTAGTGGTGTATAAGAACAAGAAAGCCTATGCGCATGCCCGCTATCACACGGTTACCGCTTTTTCCGATTTACGGCAGCCGGCTTTCTGCCCACATTTTGAATATTGTGGCGGCTGCAAGTGGCAGCACCTGAGTTATTCGCAGCAACTCAAGTACAAACAGCAGATTGTGGTAGATGCTTTGGAACGTATTGGTAAGGCTGCGATAGGAGAAGTTCACCCGATCCTTGGTGCTGATCCTAACCGGTATTACCGCAACAAGATGGAGTTTAGCTTTTCGAACAAGCGATGGCTGACCCCGGAAGAGATCCGGCAAGAGGCTACCATTTCACAACGTGCCGGGGTGGGTTTTCACGTGAGTGGTGCTTTCGACAAGGTGCTCGATATAACCGAGTGCCACCTGATGGATGACCTGCAAAATCAGATTCGCAATACCCTGCGCGACTATGCCTTGCAAGAGCAACTCTCTTTTTATGACATTCGCCAGCAGACCGGTTGGCTGCGCAACATGTTTATCCGCAACACCATCTCCGGTGACTGGATGGTCATTCTAGTGGTCTCCGAATGGAAAGAGGCCCCCTTACAGGCTATCCAGTCGCTGCTGACCGACCGGTTTCCGGCTATTAAGAGCTTTTACGCCATCGAAAACCCAAAGAAGAACGAAAGTATCTACGATCTCACACCCAGGCTGCTTCATGGCGATCCGTTTCTGATAGAAACACTGGGTGATCGACAGTATCGCATAGGGCCGAAGAGCTTTTTCCAGACCAATACCTATCAAGCCAAGCGCTTGTACGATCTGGTGCGGACATTCGCTGACCTGCAACCTACTGATCGTGTTTATGATTTATATACGGGAGCGGGATCGATAGCCTTGTATGTTGCCGATCGGTGTGAACAGGTGATCGGAATAGAATCGGTACCCGAGGCTGTACAAGATGCGGAGGCTAACCGAGCGTTGAATGGACTGCATAATCTAACCTTCTGGGCCGGAGATATCAAGGAGATTCTGAAACCAGGCTTTGTAGCGGAACATGGCGCACCTGATGTTATTATAACGGACCCGCCCCGTGCCGGCATGCATGCTGATGTAGTGGAGGTGATCCGGCAGTCAGGTGCACGAAGGATCGTCTACGTAAGCTGTAACCCATCTACGCAAGCGCGTGACATTGAGCTATTGCAAGACACCTATGCCGTCACTCGCATACAGCCGGTGGATATGTTCCCGCACACATTTCACGTGGAGAATATTGCACAGCTCGACCTTCGTTAATTCGCTTCCAGCGCCCTACGTAATCGCTCGAGAGATTCCTGATTCGGAATGGCAGTACGAGCGCGGAGTATGTTCTGCTTTTCTCGTGCCGTCAGGCGAAAGCTCATAGAAGCAGCCCTCTCTTGCTTCAGGCCAGGCGTGTAATTGAATTCGATGAACTCTAATTTCCCGTCCAGTAAGAGGCCTGTCTTGTGTAGCAGGTATTGTTGGTTGAAGTGTTGTATCTGCGACCAATTGGTGTAAATGTTGCCCACCGGGTTGAAGAATTTGGAGAAGAGATTTCTCTGGGGCGGTGGCTTACGCAGCATCTCACTGTTCACAGAGTTCATGTTGATCAGTATTACTTTACTCGTATGGCGCTTGATCCATTCGCGAAAGACGAGTAAAAACCGTGTAGCCGTTTCCAAGCCAAAATTGTCGCGAATGCCGGCATCCATTACTTCAATGATAGGGTCAGTAGGCAGGTTAACAGTAGGCAATACATAAGGATAGGTGGCATTCAATCGGAGGGCCGTGGAAAAGCGCAACGAATCGCTATTGAAAGCATCAAAAAAGGAAATGAAATCGACTCCGTCCACTCCGCCTCGGAAAAAGGAAACAGAATCCAGGCCTGGTCGGGTAAGATAGCGCACGGGGTGTGGCGCAATGAAGAGCTTACGCTCATCGGTGATAATGGTAGGGCTGAGCACCAGCATGGGGATATCCGCCTGGCGCTCTGGCTCGCGATAGGCGGCCAGTGGCTTATCAAAAAGGTGGCCCGTATTTCTGTTGAGGTAGTGCTCAAAAGTGTACCCCCGGTCTTTTGCATAGGTCTTCCCGGCATAGTGGAATGTACGCCAGGGATAAAAGAGGTCATTGACCACAATCGTGAAGGCAATAGGGTTTAGCAAATCGCTGGTGAGTGCCTCCCGGTAGGTGGTATCCTGCAGGTGGATGGCTGCACCCAGCCGCTGCTGATAATACAATTCCCGGAAGTAGGAGAGCCCCAACATACCCCCGGAGGCACCCGACATGAAGGCCGTTCGCTGCATCAGGGTCCCGGGGTAGAGGCTATCCAGAAACTGGAGCATACTAAAGGTCCACATCGAGGCGCGATGGCCACCTCCGCTGGCTGTAAGTAAGATCAGCGGTGGCTTTCGCTCCGGCTGCTTGTCGTGCCAGTTTTCTAAAATGGATAAGGTGTAAGCCTCATCAGCCAGGACGGCTTGTGCATTATTGGCCGCCATGAGTTCTGCAGAGCCATACGGTCGTGGTGGCGGACGATAATCGAGGCCATAGGCATGATTCTGGTAATCAAATGCGCCAAAACGTATGGTTAAGCTGAGGACGGCCGCCAGGACCAAAAAGGCGACAAAGCGCCATCCCCGTGTCCAATAGCTAAAGGCACCGGTCACCATCAATAGGGTGGCCATCATCAAAAGGATGCTGGCACCAGCAGGCAAAATAAAACGGGCGTCATCCATAAGAAAGCCGAGGGCGATTAAAAGACTGAGCGCCAGAACCTGATAGAGAAAAGCATTGAAATGGTGCTGTTTGAATACCGCCAGCAGCAGTCGTTCATCGTAGTGCTCTACCCCGCGCACCGGCCGGATACGAAACTGCCGGGTGATAAAATTGGTCACCGTCCACACGCGCGATAGCCGTTGCACACTCTCCCAGTCCAATGTTTTTTTCATCATCATCTGCGCCTCCACGGTTTCACCCCGTTTTTTGCGCTTGCGAACCAGAGCCGCCAGGTTGGTATTCCGGCTGAAGAAGTACACCATCAAAAAAATTGACATCGTGATCACCCCAGCCAA
>CAJXXO010000263.1 GCA_913062655.1 uncultured Bacteroidota bacterium
ACAAGCGATTGGTGAATCGCATCAGTAATATGGTGCAGGCGGTAGACCCCAATTTCCCCTTTTCGCACACGCTGGTGTCCACCCTCATTGAGGGGACACACCAGCAAAAGTTTTTCTCTGAGCATATGCCCTCCCTTACTGACATCCGACAGGATGATGCAGATATACACCGCTTTTTTATGGGATTGACCTTTAGTATGCTAAAGCACAACGAATAATGGCAACAGCAACCGGACTACCCACTATACCACCATTGAAGAGACTGTGGTCGTTGATTTCTGTCGATAAGAAGGAGATCACGAACATCTATTTGTATGCCATCTTCACCGGTTTGGTCAACCTGTCACTGCCATTGGGTATTCAGGCTATCATCAACTTGATTCAAGGAGGTGAAGTGTCCACTTCGTGGGTGCTACTGGTTGTAATTGTGATACTGGGTATCGCCATGACCGGGTTCCTGCAGATTATGCAGCTCACTATTACTGAGTCGATCCAGCAAAAGATATTCACCCGGTCGGCATTTGAGTTTGCCTACCGCATTCCTCGTATCAAGTTTTCGGCTGTCTACCAATCCTATGCACCGGAATTGGTAAATCGATTCTTCGATACCCTTTCGGTACAAAAAGGATTGAGTAAGATACTGATAGACTTCTCATCCGCCCTGCTACAGGTGATTTTCGGCCTTATTCTGCTTTCTTTATACCACCCCTTTTTCGTGCTCTTTGGAATCGGTCTCGTGATGATCGTATTCCTGATTATTCGGCTTACCGGGCCTTCCGGTATGCGCACGAGTATCATGGAGTCGAAGTATAAATATGAAGTAGCGCACTGGCTGGAGGAAGTCGCCCGTACGATGTTTACTTTTAAGCTGGCCGGTAAAACGGAGCTGCCTCTCGAGCGCACGGATGGCTTGGTAGGCAACTACCTGAAGTCCCGTAGAGCACACTTCCGCATTCTGGTATTGCAGTATGCCAATATGGTGGGCTTTAAGGTAATTGTAGCAGCAGGCTTGCTTATCATTGGTAGTTTGCTGGTATTCGATCAACAGTTGAACCTTGGACAGTTTGTGGCGGCTGAGATCATCATTCTCCTTATCATCAATTCCGTAGAAAAGGTAATACTTGCTATGGAAACCATCTACGATGTACTCACCGCACTGGAGAAGATTGGAAATGTGACGGACTTACCCTTAGAGAATGATGAAGGGGAAACCTTTACCGGTGAGTATGAGGAAAAAGGTATGTCGTTGGAGCTGCGCAACGTGACCTTTACCTTTCCCTACAGCCAAAAGCCCATACTCAGGAATCTCACCTTGCGCTTAGAACCAGGTGAGAAAGTATGTATATCCGGGCCCAATAGTTCTGGTAAATCCACCTTGGTGCACATGATGGCAGGGCTGTATGAAGTGAATGAAGGGACCATTTCGTACAATGATTTACCCATCGGCAACCTGAACATTGGCAGCCTGCGTTCCTTCATTGGAGATAGCCTGACACATGAAGAAATCTTTAAAGGATCCCTCATGGAAAACATCTCCGTAGGGCGCGAACGGGCTACCCTGGAGAATGTGCGGTGGGCTGTGGAGCAGGTCGGGCTCTCCGATTTTGTAAAAAGCCTGCCTAAAGGGCTCAACACAGAGCTTGATCCGGAAGGTCGAAAGCTATCCCGCTCCATCACCCGTAAGCTGATCCTGGCGCGTAGTATTGCCGATAAACCACGGCTATTGCTAATTGAAGACGCTATGGGCGTTATTCAATTGCAGGAACGGTTGAAGATTATGAATTGTCTGACCGACAAGAACAATCCTTGGACGCTGGTACTCGTATCTAATGAAAAAGAAGTAGCCCAGCGATGCGACCGGGTCATTATATTGAACGAAGGCGAGATTGTGGACGATGGCCCGATAAGCGAATTAACCTCACATCATTGGTTTAAATCCATTTTTGATGCTGAACATTAGTGAAAATAAAATAGAAGGCAAGATTGACCGCCATAAGTTTCAGGCCTTCGAGCAAACCCTGCCTACACGTGCAGGCCGGAGGTTAGCCATTTTTCTATTGGTTGTACTGGGGGTTATCATTTTGCTCCTTTTTATGCCGTGGACGCAAAATATCCGTGCTCGTGGCTTTGTCACAGCCTTGGAACCCGATAAACGCCCACAAACGCTGGAAACGGTTATTGCCGGAAGAATAGAAAAATGGTATGTGCAGGAGGGTGACTATGTAGAAAGAGGAGATACCATTGTTCATATCAGTGAAATAAAAGACGCCTATTTCGACCCCCAATTACTCTCCCGCACCGAAGACCAGATACGCGCCAAGGAAATGGCCGTATCTTCTTACATGGAGAAAGTCAAAGCCCTGGACAACCAGATCGATGCCCTGAATAAGAACCGGAGGCTGAAAATTGAACAAACGCGAAATAAGCTTAAGCAGGCGCAGTTCAAAGTAGAATCAGACAGCATCGAACTGGAGACGGCTAAGGTGGACTACGCCATCGCAGATTCACAGATGACGCGGATGGAGCAAATGTATCGAGACGGCCTGAAGTCACTAACCGACCTGGAAAAACGCAGGGCGAAATTGCAGGAGACCTACAACAAGGTGATAAGTGCCAGCAATAAGCTACTCTCCAGTAGAAATGATCTGCTAAATGCACAAATGGAGCTAAACACGGTGGATAATGAATTTCGCGATAAGCTGGCGAAAGCAGCATCGGAGAAAAGCTCCACTTTGGCCATGCTTTACGATGCCGAGGCTACTGTGACCAAAATGCAAAACCAGCTCAGCAATTATTCAGTGCGCTCCGGATTTTATTATCTCACAGCACCACAAAACGGCTACATTACACAGGCCATTAAAACGGGTATAGGCGAAACAGTGAAGGAAGGGGAACCTATACTCACCATTATGCCGGCTGATTATCAGTTGGCGGTGGAGATGTTCGTTAAGCCGATTGACCTGCCGTTGATGCATATTGGGCAGGAGGTGCAGATCCAGTTTGATGGGTGGCCAGCCATTGTATTCAGCGGTTGGCCCAACTCATCTTTTGGTACTTATTCCGGTAAAGTAGTTGCCATAGATAACTTTATCAGCAACAACAATAAGTACCGGATTCTCATCACACCGAACCCTGCCGAGGCCCCTTGGCCCGATGGTATACGGGTAGGCTCGGGTGCCAATACCATGGCCTTGCTCAAGGACGTACCTATCTGGTATGAATTGTGGCGGCAATTGAATGGTTTCCCGCCCGACTTCTATCAGCGAACGGATGGACAACAAAGCGGAGATGCCAAAAAAGCGCAGAAGTAAATGATCTCACCAAGGCTCATACATTGGTGGATGGGGATGTGGCTCCTGTGCTCTGCCGGAGCTTGGGCCCAGTCTCCTACAGCGATTTCTTTTGAGGAATACATGGGCTACGTCTATGAGAACCATCCTGTAGCGCAGCAGGCTGACTTGCTGGTAGCACAGGGTGATGCCAAATTGCTGAAGGCGCGTGGAGGCTTCGACCCTAAACTACAGGGTGACCTGGCACGCAAGCGATTCAATGAATCGCTGTACTACAATGTAGCGCAAGGGGGATTAAAGGTCCCCACCTGGTTTGGGTTGGAAGGAAAGGTGAGCTACGAGCAAACCGATGGTATTTACCTCAATCCGGAGCGAACCGTGCCCGATGTTGGGCTGTGGACAGCCGGCATTTCCATGCCTATTGGCCAGGGTCTCTTTATTGACGAAAGACGGGCGGCATTGCGCAAAGCGCAGATTATGCTCGAAGCCTCAGAGGCAGAGCGCCTGAGCGTGCTCAACAATTTACTCCTCGATGCGACCAAAGCCTATTGGGACTGGTATGCCGCCTATCGCCAGCGTGAGATCATTGCCGAAGCACTGGCGCTGGCCGAAGCACGCTTTGCCTTCACCCGAGGTAGCTTTGAGCAGGGCGATAAACCCGCCATCGATACCACAGAATCTTATATCCAAATACAGAATTTTCAATTGCTCCTGAATGATGCGGAAGTCGCTTTTCGGAATGCAGGCCTGCAGCTATCCACCTTTTTGTGGTTAGACAATGGTGTGCCACTGGAAGTAACCGAAGCTGCCATTCCGGCCCCCTTTATTTCTCCTACTACTGCTGCATTGCCACCTAGCGACAGCCTTTACCAATGGACCGAACAGTTGGCTTTGCAACACCCGGACCTGCTCCAGTATCGAT
>CAJXXO010000264.1 GCA_913062655.1 uncultured Bacteroidota bacterium
TGGAAGAACAATCGAGGCTCATCGTCTTCCGCATCTTCATCATATAATTCCCAGTGAACCTGATGGATACTGCCATCCTGGGCGGTAAAAGTCACCGGGTCATAACGGAGCTTCCGATCTCTACCGAAAGTAAAAGAGCCGGTCAGGTCATACACCGTATCGATTAAGGTGGTAAGCGGGAAGTTCCAGCCCAGTCTTTCTTGTTTCAGTTCCTCAATGTGCGTAATCACAAAGGTTTCATCCTTTATGTATTTCTTGACCTTATCTTTTTCCGATCGGTTCAACTCTTCCAGGATGAATAGCTGACAGGAGCTGGAGGCAAAGAGGAAAAGAATACCTACGAGCCAGGTGAACTTGCTGAACTTAATCATAACCGGTATTTGCGTGAAGATGCTTTATCAAGGGCTAAAGCTAAGGCGATTAAAAGCCATTCACTATCAGTAGTGATACGGATATGATGCGGACTGAATGTTTTAGCCTTTACCAACGGCTTAGGCCAGCAACAGAAGAGCTGAGCGGTTGAAAGCATACAGCCCACCAAACCAGGTAGGCTATATGCATCGTTTTTTTACTGTGCCCCCTTCACGATCTCTTCCACCACATCCGGGTCGAGGAGGGTGGAGGTGTCGCCCAGCTTATCAGGCTCCCCTTCGGCTACTTTGCGCAGGATCCTCCGCATGATCTTACCGGAGCGGGTTTTCGGTAGCCCGCTCACAAACTGGATCTTGTCCGGCTTGGCGATCGGGCCGATCTCCTTTACACAGGTTTCTGTGATCTCACCTCGGAGGTTTTCGATCGTATCGGTCGAGTCCTTCAGGATGATGTAAGCATAGATGCCTTGCCCCTTAATATGATGTGGATACCCGACCACCGCTGATTCTACCACGTTGTCGTTTTGATTGATGGCATTCTCAATCTCAGCGGTACCAAAACGGTGGCCACTCACATTGATTACATCATCTACCCGACCGATGATGCGGTACAAACCATCTTTATCACGCTTTGCGCCATCACCGGTGAAGTACACATTTTTATAGTGGCTGAAGTAAGTTACGCGGCAACGTTCGTGGTCACCATAGGTTGTGCGGAGTATCGAAGGCCAGGGAAACTTCATCACGAGATAGCCTTCTTGTTCGTTTTCTTCTATTTCTTCGCCCTTTTCATTCAGCAGGGCCGGTTGAATGCCCGGCAAGGGCAGACCGGCATGAGAGGGCTTGTTCGGGCTGTGTGGTCCCAGGGCGGAGATCATGATACCGCCCGTTTCGGTTTGCCACCAGGTGTCCACGATCGGGCATTGTTCTTTACCCACGTGAATGTTATACCAGTGCCAGGCCTCTTCGTTGATCGGTTCACCTACGGTACCTAGCACCTTCAGTGAGTTGAGGCTGTAGGAATACACATGGTCTTCGCCATGCGCCATCAAGGCCCGGATGGCTGTGGGGGCAGTGTAAAATTGATTGACGCCATACTTATCGCATACCTGCCAGAAACGGCCCGGGTCGGGATAGGTGGGCACGCCTTCAAACATCATGGTGGTAGCGCCATTCAACAGCGGCCCGTAGATGATATAAGAGTGACCTGTGATCCAGCCCACATCGGCTGTGCACCAATAGACATCACTTTCTTCATATTGGAAGACATTCAGGAAGGAGTAGGCGGTGTACACCATGTATCCCCCACAGGTATGCACTACGCCTTTGGGCCGGCCGGTAGATCCGGAAGTGTATAGTATGAATAGCAAATCCTCGCTATCCATTTGCTCAGCGGGGCAGTCATCTCCTACATGCTCTACTTCATCGTGGTACCACACATCACGGCCGTCTACCATATTCACGGCCCAGCGAGTACGTTCGACAACTACCACTTTTTCAACGGAGTCACAGCGTTCAAGCGCCTCATCAACAATGCGCTTAACCGGCAACTCTTTAGCACCGCGATACATGCCATCAGAAGTAATGACCATTTTCGCTTTGGCATCGATGATACGGTCAGCCAGGGCATGGGAGGAGAAGCCGGCAAACACAACGCTGTGTACCGCACCGATGCGGGCGCAAGCCAATACGGCCACCGTCAGGTCAGGGATCATGGGCATGTAGATGCAGACACGATCTCCTTTGCCTACGCCATTGCGCTTCAGCACGTTGGCAAATCGATTCACCCGATTGTACAACTCCCGGTAGGTCAGGCGCTCAAACCGCTCCTTGGGATCGTTGGGCTCCCAGATCAGGGCAATTTTGTTGCCGCGTGTTTCCAGGTGCCGATCGAGGCAATTCTCCGTGATGTTGAGTTTGCCATTCACAAACCACTTCACCTCAGGCTTTTCAAAATCCCACTCCAGCACTTTATCCCATTTCTGTTGCCAGTGGAACGATTCGGCAATGTCGCTCCAAAACCCTTCCGGGTCATTCACACTATGCGCGTACTTCGTCTGGTAATCCTCAAAGGATCGAATGCGATACGGCAAGGGTTTTCTTTCAATCATGTTGTACAGTTTGCTTTTGTCAATGTAATTAGGTTATTGGATGATGCATAGCCGTCCTGGGCTACACAATAGCTGAAAAGTACACATATCCCTTCTTTTGCCCGAATACTACCACTGCTTTTTCAATTAATGCGCATGCGCTTCACCGGCTCCGGAAGGAATGCGAATGTCTTCTATCAGGTCTTGGACATCCTGTGGTGGAGGTGCCGTAAAGCGACTGACCACAATGGATACCACGAAGTTGATCAGCATCCCCACAATACCGAATCCTTCCGGTGAAATCCCAAACCACCAATGTTCGGGTGTGGCGGTTTCCGGATTACCGATCCAGCCCAACTTAAAGCGAGCCATGTAAAACAAGGTAATGCCCAGGCCTACGATCATACCGGCAATAGCCCCTTCCTTGTTCATGCGTTTACTGAAAATACCCATTACAATGGCCGGGAAGAAAGAGGCGGCTGCCAGTCCAAAAGCCAGCGCCACTACAGCCGCTACGAAGCCAGGCGGATTGATACCGAAATAGCCGGCCACCACCACTGCCAGTACCGCTGCACCACGGGCTGCCCATAGTTCGCCCTTCTCGCTGATATTGGGTGCAATCTGTTTTTTCAAGAGATCATGCGCTACGGAGGTAGAGATTACCAGCAACAGTCCTGCTGCTGTAGATAAGGCGGCCGCCAGCCCCCCTGCTGCTACCAAAGCAATGACCCAATCGGGCAGATCGGCTATTTCCGGATTGGCCAACACCATAATGTCGCGGTCAATCTGCAGTTCGCTGCCTTGCCAACCGTTTGGTGTAGCTACACTGGCTACGTATTCGGGGTTTTGGTCGTTGTAGTATTGAATGACGCCATCCCCGTTTTTATCGTCAAACGCCAGCAAACCCGTTTCCTCCCAATTGCTGAACCACACCGGCATATCAGCATATGCCTTATTGCTTACCGTGTTGATGAGGTTGGTACGGGCAAAAACCGCAACGGCAGGGGCCGTGGGGTATAGTATGGCAATAAACAGCAAGGCCCAGCCAGCCGATTTGCGGGCATCGCGTACCCGGGGTACGGTGAAAAAACGCACGATCACATGTGGCAGACCAGCCGTACCGATCATAAGTGCGGCCGTAATGGCAAACACATCTATCTTACTTTTTGTACCGGCCATATATTCATGGAATCCGAGCTCGGTAAGCAACCCATCCAGTTTTTGCATGATAGGTACACCCGTTTCAGTATCGCTGCCCCCAAAACCCAATTGAGGAATAGGGTTGCCGGTCATCTGAATAGAAATGAAGATAGCCGGTACCATGAAGGCAAAGATCAGTACACAATATTGGGCCACTTGTGTATAGGTAATGCCTTTCATGCCGCCCAGCACGGCATAGAAAAAAACGATTGTCATCCCGATGTACACGCCTGTATTGACATCTACTTCCAGGAAGCGGGAGAATACCACGCCTACTCCACGCATTTGACCTGCCACATAGGTGAAGGACACAAATAGAGCGCAGATAACCGCTACGGTCCTTGCTACATTGGAATAATAGCGATCACCAATAAAGTCGGGGACGGTAAACTTGCCAAATTTGCGCAGGTAAGGGGCCAGCAGCAAGGCCAGTAGCACATAGCCGCCTGTCCAGCCCATGAGAAACACAGACCCGTCATACCCCATAAAGGAGATCAGACCGGCCAT
>CAJXXO010000265.1 GCA_913062655.1 uncultured Bacteroidota bacterium
TAGCAGGTTGTTGGCCTTGGCGCTTATGCGCCAGTAGTCTACTCTCGGTCGATCGCCCCAGCGCTGTTTAAAGGCATTGTAGCCTCTCCCTTTGAGGTTGGGGTCGTCAAACGGCCATGATGAGGCACTCTGATTACTATTGTTGCTCATTAAGGGCGAAAAACCATCATCGCCAGCCGGTTGTCCCGCAGCCTCTGCCTCCGCCTGTGCTTTTTCACGGGCCTTCTTCTCCTTTTCTGCAATGAAAGCATTTAACTCTTCCTCAGACAGACTGGCCAGGTATTGTAAACTGTCTTCCGTTTCTATGATATCCAGGTTGCGAACCAGGTTCTTGAGCAAGTCATTGCGGTCTACCACATCTTCGTAAGCGGTATGTGCGGTAGGCAATACGGTTAATGTGCTGTCATGGTATACCTGGGAGGTACGATACTCTTCTTTTACGAAGTACAGCTCTGCCAATTGAAGAAAAGCCAAGGCCTGTTGTTCCGGATTATCGCGGCTGTGTTCTACACTGGCGAGGAAGCTTTCAACTGCTTTGTCCATGCGTCCCTCTTTGAGGTAAATCTCTGCCAGGGTGAAGTAAATCTCTCCCTTGAACATGCGGTACTTATCATTCCGCAGCATTTCTTTGAGTAAGGCCAATACCTCTTGGTTGGAGTACAGATTTTCTTCCTTCGATATCTTGGCGATTTTAATTTTCGCCTGAAATTCCATTTCAAAGTCGGGCTTCATGTCCAGCACTTCGTTGAAGTACTGGATGGCCATAGTATTCAGGTTGGCTCTCCGGTGGAGTTGCGCCAGTATAAAGGTGTACCTCCGTTTGTCATCATTCTTTTTGGCTAGCAAGATAGCCTCGGTAAGACTGCCAATGGCATTGTTGTAATCGCTCCGGGCAATGTGGTAGGCGGTGGTTGCCACTGCCAGGTCTTCTTTGAGGTCATCCGGGAATTTTCGATCCCCTTTGGCCAGTGAGATAATACTCTGGGCTTTGTCCCATTCTTTCAAATGGGTGTACGTGCGAATGATCATGATGATCGACTCATAGCGGGCGGGCTTGTGTTTGGTGAATGAGAGGGTCTCGTCATAGTACTCATTCGTATTGCGTTCTTTCTCCGCCTGTGCGCGAGTGCGCTTTTTTCTTTTATTGCGCCCCTTACTTTTGCGCTCTTTCAGTCGCAGACCATCTTCAAATTCAGAGGTGACGAAAACAAAGGCCTTCAGGGCTTCATGAAAATCACGTTTGTGGTAGTGCGCCATACCAATGTGGTAGTAGGCGTCATCCGTCCATTTAGAGTTCTCATGAAGTTTGATGTTGGCTGAGGCCTTTTTCAGCACTTCGTCCATGTCGCCATACACCGACTGTGCACTTTCCTCCGTGGTTTCGATGTAAAGGGGTAGTAGCTCCTCGTAATTATCCTGATGGCTTTCGGCCAAAAATTGATCTGTTTGTTGGAGCAACAATTTGGCATTAAAATAACGATTGTACCGAGCCGTTAAATCGTGGTAAGCTATGTGGCTCAGGGAAGTGGGCTTGTTCATTCCGCAGGCGGCCATTGCCAACAACAATACACTCAGGATTGCACGAAGCACGCCTATTCTCAAAACGCTTAATTTTGTTGACCTTATAACTTACCAGCGGTCAAAATTATTTTAAAAAAACCACAATTTCTTCAGGGGTAATCAGTCATGAGTGAACGGAGGAAAAAGCAGAAAAAATTGATCAATCGTTTGCAGCGTCATTATCGCCTGGTGGTGATGAATGATGACAACTTTGAGATCAAGTCCTCCATCAAACTCAATCCGCTGAATGTACTATTTGTAGTATCTACGCTATTTGTGATTTACGCGTTCATTATCATTGGATTACTCAAGATAAACCCCATACAGGAAATATTTTTTGGACCGGATAAGGGCCCTGAATTGAGGCGCGAAGCCATGTCGCTGCACCAAACCATCGACTCGTTGCTCTTTGTCGAGCAGCAGCGTGAGCAGTATATGAACGACCTTTACATGGTATTGCGTGGTGAGGTGGATACTACCCGCCCAGACTTCAATGAGGAAAGTGCGGTGTACGACTCTCTGGACTTAACAGCTACCAGCCGCCAGGATTCTATGCTGCGGGCAGAGTTTGAGCGTAAGCAGCGTATTGGAATTATGGCCACCAATGAAAACGGGGTAAGCAATGAAATTGAAGAAAAGTACTTTCAACCCCCTGTAAATGGCATCGTCACTAAAGAGTTTGACTCAGACGGTAGTCATTACGGCATCGATATAGTGGCCAAGGAAAACGAACCGATCAAAGCCACGTTGGAGGGTAAGGTGATTTTTACCGGTTGGACCACTGAATTTGGCCATATTATTGCTTTACAACATGAAGACAACCTGGTATCTATATATAAGCACAATGCGGCTCTCTTGAAAAAAGTGGGTAACTTCGTACAGGCAGGCGAAGTGATAGCCCTGATGGGCGATTCGGGGGAGTTTTCGCAGGGGCCGCATCTCCATTTTGAGTTGTGGCACGATTTGATTCCCCTCAATCCTTTGCAGTACATTGCTTTTAACTGATATTTGAGCATCGCACACCAAACTATTTGCTTGTGAAGCGAAATAAAGACACCCGCACCAACAACAACGGGACTATTCCGAATAATGTGAACCTGATTGCGCAGGGAACCGCCATCAAGGGAGAAATCAAGTCGCAAGGTGATATCCGCATTGACGGCCATTTAGAAGGCGTCATTCAGTCTGATGCGAAAGTGGTTATCGGGCCTAATGGACATGTAGAGGGTGATATTTATTGCACCAGTGCTGACGTGCTGGGCAAAATCACCGGTACCATTCAGTGTAAGGAGATTCTCTACCTGAAAGGCAGTGCCCAACTGGAAGGCGACATACGAACCAATAAATTGGTAGTAGAGTCAGGTGCGGTATTCAATGGTTCTTGTCGTATGGGTGCAAAAGAGCAGAAGCTGGCTCCACATGGAAAACAAGGAGAAACCCAACAACGAAAAGAAGCGGCCCTTTAACAAGTATATCAAGTATACCAATATTGGTTTCCAGATGTTGGCTATCATTGGCCTTGGTGTATTATTAGGGCAGCATCTTGACAGTCGATACGAAACCAGTAAACCTTGGTACACCATGTTGTTCTCTTTGCTTGGCGCCCTGATTGCCATTGTTTTGACCATTAGAGAAGTTCTGCGAGAAAAACCGTAAATAATGGTGCAGCGCTATTCGGCCAATTGGTTGTATGCTTTCATTCTGGGATTGACAGCCAATGCTATTCTATTCGTTTCACTAGGCCACACTGCCTGGCCCATCTATTTTTTACTCAATCTGGTATTCTTCGGCTTACTTTCCTATGTGACCTTTCGTTGGGTGGCACAGGCCATGGTGAAGGATGCCGGTGAAAAGGTAGTGGTGCTGGTGCTGCTCAGCTTGCTCATCGATATGGCCGGGGGCATTGGGTTTATCTTTCTGGCGGTAAAGGGTTTTAGTGTCGAGGCACTTTCTTTCTTTGTGCCATTTGCGATCTACTATATTGGATTCTCAATACTAAAGGTGGTCGGTTTATTGCGCGTATCCGGTGTAAAGGAGGAGGACAACTGATGGGCTACCTGGAGGAGCAACTAGGCCGCTTCGTGCCACAGGAGACCGTTCCTTATCTGGTGGGTCTCCTTAACCGCCATCGTACGGAGCTAAAAATCGTAAAAGACCGGAAAACCAAACAAGGCGACTACCGGCCGCCACAAAATGGTATATCCTACCATCGCATTAGCATCAATCGTGGGCTGAACCCCTACGCTTTTGTGATTACATTGGTGCATGAGTTTGCCCACCTGGAGACCTGGATCAAGTATGAAAGGCGGGTAAAACCTCATGGCCCGGAGTGGAAGCAGACTTTCAAAGAGCTGATGGCACCTGTATTGGCTCTGGGTGTATTCCCCCAGCCGGTAATACAGGCGCTGGCCCAATACCTGATTCATCCTAAAGCCAGTAGTTGCAGCGATCCACAGTTGTATCGGGTGCTGAGCCAATACAATAAAGAGGCGGCCATACACCTGGAGAGCTTGCCTATGGGTTCACATTTTCGTCTCTACAACGGGCGCGTATTTGAAAAGCAACAAAAAAAGCGCACTCGAT
>CAJXXO010000266.1 GCA_913062655.1 uncultured Bacteroidota bacterium
CCACCGGCCAGGATCGCCAGCAGGAAAATCAAACCGGTAATACCTTCCGGTGTTGCATTTCCATGCCCTTGATCGGTGCGGTCGGAACTATAGAATGAGTGCTCGTACGTGCCTCCGGCAGCATGATTACCCACCAATCCGCCAGATAATGCGTTGGCTTCTACCGATCCCAACGCATAGGTATTCGATATTTTCGGCAAATTGTCTGTACCGGGGCGGTGGTGACTGTAACCTACCAGGCCTCCCACACTTTCATTTCCTTTTACGGTGGCCTGCGTGTATGCATTCTGCACCACAGACGACTCATTTATTTTACCGGCAAGTCCACCAATGTTGTTATTACCCTCCACCACACTTTGCTTCACATAGCTGGTTTTCAGGGTATCGCCGGCAGCACCATCGGTTTTGTCAAGGAACCCCACTATTGCACCCACAAAATTTTGTGCTTTAACAGAGGCCCCGACCAATCCAACATTTTCTATAAAGGCTCCATCGGTATAGCCAAACAAGCCCACATAATCGGAAGCGCTACGGTTGATCTTCAGGTTTTCGATTACAAATTCGTTACCGTTGTACTGCCCGCTAAACTGCGTTGTACTGTTACCGATCGGGCTAAATTGCTTCCCACCATCGTGTAGCAGCCCACCCATTTCGTACACTTCATCGGGTATTACAATATCATCGGTTTGCAGGAAAACCGCATCCCATAAATGGCTGGCCTGCGATAGGAAGTAAAGCTCTTGTACGGTACCAACCAGATAGGGCTCTTCTTGCGTACCCTTTCCTACAAAAGGTAGCGTCTGCAGGGTGTCGGGTTCACTGTAAAAGGTTCCTTCTGCATTGATACCATAGGCGCGCACAATATAGTCGGTAAATGGAGCTAAGCCTGTTACCTGATGCGAGATAAGCCCCAATCCTTCTTCCTCAATACGATGCACCTGCACCTTTTCCTCACCTAAAACGGGCAGTCCATTTTCCATTTCGGTCCAAACCAGGCCGCGCTCTGTTACGGTTTCGCCGCCATTGGTTACCACTTCAGAATCAAACTGTGCGCTGGTGTTGGTAACATTGGTAAATACCGGCTGCCGCGAGGTGAGCGGTATCGGCTGCCAGCGGAAATAAGGGTACCCGTCATTATTGACACCATCCATGTACCAGCGGTTCTCAAAATCCCAGCCGCGATTCACATAAGCAGCTATTGTCTTCAGTGAGTCGGTGGGCAGGCCTTCATAGCTTTCAATGGTGGCGCCGCCGAAATTCCCTGCCGTTGCCAGATCCGTATTGTATAAACTGTTGCGGATGGTCACAACCCCCTTGGTAGTGTACGCTATGCCCGTGGGTTCATCATTCCCACCTGTGATCTGCACAAATGATACCAGACGATCGAGATAGCCGTCAAGCGCATACCCAATCATACCTCTTGTTCCACCATTGTTCACTGAGCCCAGGCCATAGGCATACTTTATATTCAGATCATTTTCACCGATCAGGCTGGCAACATTGTTATTACTTCCCGAACCGGTGGCGTCCACATCGCTAAACACTTCATAAATATGTGGCTCATCGTTGGGTGTGGACATCACCGTTTTTCCGATCAACCCTCCGGAGCGCTGCCGTGTAGTAAGACTACCTGTAGTGTACACGCGGCTGATCATCGCGGAGTCTTTTTTGGTATCGTAAAGTACCCTGCCGGCAAGAATCCCTACATCTGAGTAACCACTCACTTGCGCATTGGTAACGCCCAGGTTGCGAATGGTGGCATTATTGGTGTACCCAAATAGGCCAACGTAATTATTCGCATCGGCACTGCTGTTTGCGTCTCGTAAGATCTGCAGGCTGTCTATCACATGCCCGTCACCATTGTAAGAACCGGTGAAACGTGTATCGTTATTACCTATGGGCTCATAGCCGGCACCTTCATTGTAAAACACTCCACCCTCTTCAAAATCAGCGGATGTAAGCTCAATATCGCCGGTTTGTTTAAAATCCCTATCCCAGTAGTCACTCATCATAGTGAGCCGGTGCAGATCCTCTTTATTTTCTATCAGAAACAGCGTCAGGTCGTTCGGGTCAACCGCAAAGGGCATGGTGGAAAACGTGAGCGTATCGGTGTAGGCTATACCCTCGCTGTTTTCTGCGTACCCCCGTGCGTAATACACGTTATTTCGCTGCAGGTCGGTAAGGGTATAATCGATGCGAACGGTATCCGCTACTTCATTAAAAGCTTGAATATTGCCGGCATTCGTTTTAGATAATTTCGTTTTGTCTTTCGACCATATAAAACCGGCTTCGGTAAGAGCAGTAAAGCCGTCCGTTACTATTTCCATACCCATTTGGGCCGTAACATCAGTAATGAGCCCGGGACTGCGCATGGCTACTACCGGCTCGGCTTTCATCTTATTAAGGCCTTTAAGATAAGGCAGCCCACCATTATGATAATCAGCCGAATCCGGAGCAAATGTCCATGGCCCTGTTTCGCTGAAATCCCATGGGGTCTGCGCCGGATCTTGGTTTGCCAAAAAGCTGCCATAGGTGCTATCTGCCCGCAGTTGCGCGGTGGTTCTGCCAAAGGCGGCTCCATACGTTTCATCAGAATCTCCCTCCAGGCCATCCAGCTCATTGTTGTACAATAAGCCTTCGAAATCACCAACATAGCTTCCGCCGCCATAAAAGCCTCCATCATTTCGGTTATCTACGCGCTGATTGCGCAAGCGCCCACTGTAATATAGATTTGTTAAAGTAGGTCTGTAATCTCTGTCGCCACTAAATACCCCGAAAAGCCCACCGGAATATTCTCGATTGAAGACATCAGGGTTTTCATCCACATCTATGTTTACCAAACTGTATGCATCAGACCAATTCATATGCTTTGAATACGCCGCCAGGCCTCCAACGTAATTGGAAGATACTATACTTATACGGCCACTGCTAAAAGCTTTGTTGATATCCCCTGACACATCATATGAATCGTTGCCCTCAATGAATCCAAATAACCCGCCGGCATAGACGTTATCAGCACTTGCACCCACGTTGGTTATATTTACATGAGCATACACATTTTCAATAGGTTGTACGGGAAATGCAAAGCTACCTACAAGGCCGCCTATTCGGAAGTTTACATTCTGTATATCTACGTTTGCTCCTGCATCTTTAAGCTCTGCGTACCTCAATAGACCCGCAATACCTCCTACATATTGTTCCTCTCCGCCCCCGATAATAGATCCATGTACGGTAACATTTTCTATAGGAATGGCATCGACTACATCATTATGATAGATACGCCCAACAGCAATACCAATACGAGAATAATTGGTGTTCTTGAAAGATTTTCCGTTGAATTTTAAGGAGGCATTGGTGAAGTGTACATTGCGCAAACTATGCGATCTATATTCGTACATATCACCCAGAAAACCAAAGCCCCGGTTTGACACATAATTGTCGGGAATATTTATGTGCATGCCATTAAGGGTATGGTCGTTTCCGTTCCAGTGCCCTATAAACTGAGAACCTGAATTCCCTAAAGGCCGCCAGCCTTCATTATTACCTTCACTGCTAACATCTTCAGGGTCATTAAATATGTTTCCGTCCCCATTGTCATCACTCCAGTCCCAGTATTGAGTTTCACTCATGTCAATATCGGCAGTGAGCTCAAAATGATAACCGGTATTATTTTCTTTTTGCCAGTATTTTTGCAATATCATCAATGATTTTAAGTCATCGAGCGTACTTATTTGTATGGGGTTATCGGCTGTGCCCGTCTCCTCAAAAGGATCGGAATTCGTTGGGCTGCCGATCTTTTCGTACTCCCATTGTAGCATCGGCAAACCTTTATTTAAAAGCCCGCTTTGGTCCATCACCCAAGTGTTTGTAAAATCAAAGGCCTCGCTTGTACTCCCTATGGAACTAGCACCTCCATTCGCATAGGTTGCTTGCCGCTGCATTTCGCTGAGACTAAGAGTATTTCCCTCTAAACCTTGCAGAACATATACTTCATTATCCCTTTCACCTATAAGATCAGTAGTCCACGTTTTTTCTTTACTGGCGATATTGCCATAGGAGTCAATTTCAAAGTAAAGACCAGATGTTCCTCCTGTTTCTGCAATAGTCCCAATCATCACTCCATTGCCCCTATGGGTATTAT
>CAJXXO010000267.1 GCA_913062655.1 uncultured Bacteroidota bacterium
GTAGGTCTCCAGAAAAGTGCTGGCCAGGTCTTTGCGATGGTGAAATTCCAGATCCATAACAAAAAAGGCGATCTCATTCAGCAGGTCGATATGCCGTAGGGACGGGTTGAAATCGATACAGTCAAAAATGACCGGCTCAGGGTAGAGGAAAATGTTGCGAGAGTGGAGGTCGCCATGACAATTGCGAAACAGCCCCTTGTCCATCCTGCGCTGCATCAGGTCTACATGATGATGGATGAACTGATCGCCACAGCTCAGGCAGCGGTCGATGATGTTGGCACTGAAATGCCCAAGCCGCTCCTGTATGATCGGGCGGATATTGCCGAGGTCGTTGAAGACTTCGATCATCTGGTGTTCTGCCAGTTTGGGGTGTACCACCATGGCCTGCTCGTGAAAGGCAGCGATCTGATGGGCCAGCCGCACCATATCCTCATCCGTGCCACCCCCATGCTCCAGCACCTTATCCATCCGCTTAGACGAGTGCAGGCGCTGCATCTTCACGGCATAGTCGATCACGGTGCCATCGCCCTCCACTACCGGCCCTTCGGGACTGTCCGTTACCGGTACGGTACCCAGGTAGAGATCGGGTGACAGGCGACTGTTGAGCCGCACCTCTTCTTCGCAGAAGTGCTTCCGCTTGTCGAGGGTAGAAAAATCGAGGAAAGAAAACTGCACCGGCTTCTTGATCTTATAAGCAAAGCGGTGCGACAGCAGCACCCAGGAAATATGCGTCTCCATTACACTGTAGGGGCCATCATCGGGCAGTGCGCCCCGGTCGAGAATCGATTGGATGTCGGGCTGCGTCATGGCAGGTCGTTTAAGTAGGTCAGGGTGTCTTGTATGAGTTGGGCCAGGTTGTCGTTGGTCGATTGTAGCACCAGGTGCGGACTTTCCAGGGGTTCAAATTGTGCCTTCAGCAGTTCGTACACCGTCCAGTCGGCCTCGCTGTCGGTGCGGGGCTGCGACAGGCGTTCATGTACCAGGGCAGGCGAAGCTTGTACTTCCACCCAGCGGACTATGCCGCCTTCCTGCCCGGCTGCCGCCACCAGTTGCTGGCGCAGGGCTTGCCGATAGAAGGTACCATCCACCACCACCTTGCGGTCTGCGCGGAGTGCTTGCTGCATGTTGCTAAACAGTTGCGCATACACTTGCTGCTTGTCTGCCGGTCGGTACTGCCCGCGTTTTTGGAGTTGGTGGCGGATGAGGTCCGTGTTGAAATAGTCGGCTTGCAGGTGTTCGGCCAGGTGGCGTGCAAAGAACGATTTGCCGCTGCCCGGTAAGCCAAATACCGCTATTACCGTGGGAAATGCCATACCGGAGGCAAAGGTACACAATGGCCCTGCGGAAAAACCTGACGTAGGTTACCTAATCTCTTTCCCCCGTCATTTCCCCGTCACATCACAGTGAAGCAGGTCTATAAATGCAAAAATGTTTTATTTTGAAGGCATGAGACGATTCCCCCGATACTATGTTTTCCTTTTGATCAGCTTTCTGCTGCTGGGGGCAAATGTATTTGCCCAGACTAAATACTTTGAGTTGGTATATAACAATCCGAATGACACCATTGCCAGTGATTGGTACAAAGACGTAATTGAAGATACAGAGGATAACTCCTATCTCGGCTTGAGATGGACGGCAAGTAATCTTGGTAGTCGAAGCACCCTAGAAAAGATTTATGCTGACAGCACCGTTGTCCATTTAACAACAATTGGGATACCTGGACATGGAGTTATTGGGAGAAGAGTATTACGACACAAAGATGGTCATATTGTTATGTCCAGGAATACTGACTTTGCCTTTCAAAGGATTTATATTGGTCTCTATAAGATAGGAAAGTTTGGGGGATTAATCGATCACTCTATTTATGATTCAACAAAATCCCTTTCTGGGGTTAACATTGAGTTCACTCATGATAATGGGTATATAATAGCTGGAACTACGGAATATGCAGACTCACTCAACAGAAAGCAAGAGGTGCTACTCATAAAATTAGATAGCAATCTACATGTGGAGTGGCGAAGAGAAATTGGTCTACCTGCTTCACATTACTACACCTATTCCGTTAGTCAACTAAATGATGGCAGTTATGTGGCAAGTGGTTTGATCCTGGAGTTTGATGATTACAACTGGTACATAATCAGGGTTGATCAGCAGGGCAACATCCTCTGGGACAATATCATTCGCTCCTTCGGTAGAGACATGTGCTATGCCAATACCGCTACTAAAGATGGGGGGTTTGTTGTGGCGGGGAGTAAACAAATCCAATCAGACCCAAGCACTTTTGATTTAAGGGTAATCAAGTATGATTCTTTAAATAGGCTTATTTGGGATTCTAGCTACACGCATCCATTTGTAAAACAAATTGGAGCTAGAAGAATATATGAAGTAGAAGATAGGAACCTTTTGGTTGTTGCAAATGGTGCTCAATTAGATAAGACTCTAGAAAAGCCGGTTTTAGCTTTACTAAGTCCTCAGGGTGAAATGCTATGGCTCCGCCAATATGCCACGGATGATCAATTCTTGCCACACTTCCCTAAGTACCATCAATACTTCCGGGATATTACTCCTACTTCAGATGGTGGGTTTGTGGCTTTTGGTTCGGCCTTTGTACGTAGTGCAGATGCCTGGCTGCTGAAGCTCGATAGTGCCGGATGTGCCTATCCTTCGTGTGATACTTGTGCGCCTATCCTTCCCTACTATGGGGTAACCACCCATGGCGATGGGGTTACCTTTACTTTCACTGATCCAAACCCGAGCAGTGTGGTCAAGATCTGGAACTTTGGCGATGGCACCCGAGATACTACCACAGCCGCTAGTGTGACGCATACCTATGCTGGTAGTCGCAGGTATTCGGTCTGCCTGAGGCGGTACAACTACTGTCAGGAGCTGGTAGATACCTGTACCTGGTATGATGTAGTGGCCACGGGCTTACCTGATGCCCCTGACATTGGGCAGGTACAGCTATACCCTAACCCGGCCACACACCAGCTCACCCTGCAATGGGATCGGCAGCAGCCTGGTGCTACGCTTACCCTGCAAAATCAGCAGGGGCAGGTGCTCCGGGAAGAAGAAGTGCAACAAGCTACGCAATCAATACCCGTTGCTCAGCTACCGGCTGGGCTGTACCTCGCCATCCTCCGGGATCGGGATGGAGTCATCCTGCACCGCGAGAAGGTGATGGTGGTGCGGTGAGGATACTAAATTGAAGCTGTGACAGTTATACCCATGCACCCAAAACCTGGCACCATGCGAGTATTACTTCTGCTGACTATACTACTTACACTTTTGTCTTGCAAAAGGCAGACACTATTCAATGATGGTTGCTTTTCTTTCCCTAAGTCATCAATTACGGACCTTGCAGGTTATGATAGGGTATTGGATGTTTGGTTTCACCCGGAAGACGACAAGCTGCTTATTTACCATATCCCTGTAGAAAACAATAACCTTCTCAGTTATGACATTGCTACCCTCAACTACGTAACAGGAGAACTAAGTACAACCGTAAAGAATAAAGGATTACGTTTTAGGGTCACCGAGGATGGTACACTTATATACAATGCTGATTATGCCAATAATCCTGGTATTTATCGAGCAAGATATGATGGTACAAATGAGACTTTTGTGCCTCTCAATTCGGATGTAACATATGTTACAGTTGCAGCTAACGATAGTGCTGTTTGGTATTTTTCTCGAAATGCAAATAGCGAAAGAAAGCTGGAGTATACTAACCTATACAATGGTTTATCTGAAACACATGACATCCGTATTGGATTCAACCATATGGTTGCTGTATTGAGTGATTCGACTTTCTTAAGTACTACTGGTCAAGGAATTATTATGTATGACCTTTATGGTCAAACTATGACTGAATTGGTTAAATACAGTGAATTCGAAGGAGCTGAATCATTTACAAATGTATCCTTGGGAAAGATGACAATGAGTGAGGATAAGCAAATTCTTTTTCTCAATACTGCTCATGGATGCTACTCTTATAATTTCAATAATGGAGCCATTCACAAATTGGTAAAGAATTGTGAAAGTAGGTACTACCACATTACAGATGCAGAAGGTCATAAGGTTTGTGGTCATTACCAAGAAGCATTCAAAAGTAAGGGTA
>CAJXXO010000268.1 GCA_913062655.1 uncultured Bacteroidota bacterium
CAAGAAGTTCTGCAAAGACATGCGCTGGAGCATGTGGTACGGTGTACAGGATCTGTTTCGCTCCGACAAGACTGACCTGCGTGCCCATGAATTTTGGGCGCTGCAAGATGTCAACCTGACTATCCAACGTGGCCAGTCAGTGGGGCTGGTAGGCCGGAATGGATCCGGCAAAACCACCCTCATGCGCATGATCAGTCAGCTATTGCCGGTCACCAAAGGACGGGTGCAGGTCAATGGTAAAGTCACCCCGATTTTCCGCCTGCGCAGTGGTATGCACCCACACTATACCGGGCGAGACTACGTGTACATCCAGGGGGCGATGCATGGCATGTCCAAAGCCCGCATTGACGAACAGTTTGATCGTATTCTCAATTTTTCTGAGCTCCACGACTTTATCGATGCACCGGTCGGGAGTTACTCCAGCGGTATGAAGGCGAGATTGGGCTACAGTATTGCTATTGCCAGCGATTTTGATCTGCTAATTATTGATGAGGCACTAGCCGTTGGCGATACTGATTTTCGCCAGAAATGTATCGAAAACCTTAAGACCATTAGTCAGGAAAAGGCTTTGATATTTGTAAGCCACAATCTCGACATGGTGCGCGATATCAGCAATACCCTGGTCGTATTGGAAAAAGGTAACATTGTCAACACCACACACGATGTGGTAGGTGGGCTGGAGCAGTACCAAGATCGGCAGCCGGCACTAGGCGAGGCACCAAAGCGGTACATTATTCCGCAGCCTAAGCAACCGGAGCGTAATCTGCCCGATACCCCTCTTGCCCACCAGCTTGACCTCATCTCCCTGCACATTCCAAAGACGGCCGGAACGAGCTTTAGAAGCGTGCTGAAAACGGTGTATGGCGATCGATTGACCAAGTTGGATATCCGAAATGATCAACTTCTGGTGGAAGACAAGCTTTTCTTCGATAGCCAGTTGCCTGAGCGCACCAAGGTGATTCACGGCCACTTTTTCTACCCCAATCTTCAGCGCTGCATTGATCTGTCAGGCGAAGTGCCCATCATCACCTGGCTGCGTGATCCGGTAGAGCGGGTAATATCCAACTATTACTATCTCTCCAAGCGCATGGCGGAGGAGCTGCAAGAAGAAGAGAAGGGCATGAATATCCGCATGAAGATGCAGCGGTCTTTACTGGAATTTGCCGCTACCGATTTTGCCCGCAACCGCATGTCTCGCTTTTTGGAAGGGCTACCGCTCAAAGACCTGTTCTTCGTAGGCCTGGTGGAACACTATGAAGAAGACCTGGCGCTATTGGGCCGCAAACTGAGTTGGCCCCGGGTGAGGGGCGCTGCACTCAATCTCACCGGTGAGGCGAAAATGGAAGTTGATGAAGCGACCCGCCAGCAAATTCGGGCGCTCAATGCGGAAGATGTAGCGCTCTACGAGCAAGCCCTTGCCTGGCGGGCAAAAAGACAATGACTCAATTAGCGGGCCCAAATAAGCGGTGACGTATGACATTCAATCAATAGGACCTGTATTCACCAACAGGGCTGCTATTTTTACAACAAAATCAGCATCATGAAAAAGATCTTACTGAGTGGACTCTCGATGATTATGCTGCTTGTGGCACTGCAAACTCCACAGTCGGTCCAGGCGCAAGCCGTTGAGGAAGGGGATATTATTGTGGAAGGGTTCTATGGTTGGCCCAATTTTGCCACCTTTTTACTAAGAGCGGCCTACGGCTTCTCCGCCAATGATGAACAAGTTAATATCTCAAGTGCGGGTCCTCTTGGAGGGCGTGTAGAATATATGATCGATGATAATATCAGTTTAGGGTTGGAAGGCTATTACGGTGCATCAGGATTGGAATGGGAAGGTATGAGCCTGACCGATCAAGGCAATGATACCACTTATATGTATGATGTATCGTACAATCGCGTAACCGCAAATCTACGGGCAGCTTACCACTTTGACTTAGGCGACAATTTCGATGCCTATGTGGCCGGAGGAGTAGGCTATCGATACACGAGGTCGAGGTTTGATACCGATGACCCTTTCTTCGAAGAGGCATCTGTGGGCAGTTTTTTGCCCTTTTCCATTAGAGGAGCGGTGGGAGGCCGGTATTTTATTGCCAATACAATAGGATTGGGATTGGAGTTTGCGCTTGGCGGACCATTGGTGTCCGGGGGCGTATCCATCAAATTATAACTTGTCTGTTTTATATGCGAAGCCGCTTCCCATGCCCGGGAAGCGGTTTTTTTATGCCAATTTTGGGGTATGGTCCATCTGCTGTCCATACACGTCCCCAAAACAGCCGGCACCAGCTTTTATCGTTTGCTGAAGGCTAACTATCCGGACTCGATTTCTGAATCGCTTCGCAGGGAGCATGTATTTGACATGCAACAGCAGCAGCTCACCTTACCTGAGTATTTACCCGAACATGTAGAGGTAGTGCATGGGCATGTGACCTTGCAAGAAGCGATGCCGCTCATCAACCGCGACAATCCCAGGCTGGTCGCCTTTCTCCGTGATCCGGTAGATCGGGTCATCAGCAACTACTGCTACTTCATTGACCTGCTGCGCCACCCGGAGCAACAGCAACAGAATCCGGAAGTGTACGAGCTGAATAAGCATCGCATCAATGAGTCGATCTTTGAGTATGCTGCCATGGAAGAGAACCGAAATGTAATGTCAGATTTCCTGGTCGGTGTACCACTGCAAGAGTTCTTCTTTATCGGTCTGCAATCCACCTATGCAACTGATGTGAAATGGCTGGCCCAATCCCTGAACTGGCGTCATCAAACGGTAGAACAACACAATGTGAAGCGCCATCTGCAGGAGAAATATGTAAAAGTTGACCAAGGATTGCGGTTTTACCTGCGGAAGCTGAATGCCGAAGATGAAGCACTTTACCAGGAAGCTATGGCCCTTCGGCAGGCGAGAGGCTGGGGCCAACGATGAATGGCGCCTTGGCCAACCATAAATAGTCGACATCAAATTGTAGCTTTATAGTACGAACGATAAATGACGGTAACCCTTGATCTGGCTCATTTCCTATCCGCGTAGCGGAAATACGTATGTCCGCAACATATTGTACCACGTGTATGGGAAGGAGAGCAGTGTGCTACACAACCTGACGGACCGGAAAACACCGGAAGATTTTGCCGATTATCCCTTCGTAAAGACGCATCTATTACCCCATCAACTACCCGAAGCTTTCCGAGATAAGCCGAAGGTGTATATCGTCCGTGACGGGCGAGATGCTGTTGTCTCTGAAGCCTGGCACCGCAAAGACTTCCATGCACCTCGGAGCAGGGTACGTTATAATATGCTGGAGGCCATACTGGCTGCTGGCGGCAGTCACTTTGGGGGCTGGAGCCACCACGTGCATCAATGGCTGCCCAGGGCGGATGTGGTGATACGGTTTAAAGACTTACTGGTAGACCCCATTGCCGAGCTGGAAAAGATTCGTGCCTTTGGCGATCTGCCCAGCCCCGATACCGATCATTTGCCCACTTTTTTGACCCAAAAGATGGGGACCCCGAAATACGGTCGGGTATCAAAATCAGGCCGGAATCGTAAGTTTTTCCGCAAAGGAAAGACCGGCTCCTGGCAGGAGGAGATGCCCCCCTGGATGCACGCCATTTATTGGCGTTACCATGGCGATGTGATGGACCTATTAGGGTATGAACCTGATGGGGAAGCGGAACGCCACCCCGACTGGGACGAAGTAAAAACTCAATTGCAACAACTGGAGCGTGAGGATATGGAACGCAAGCGGTCAGAAAATCTAGCCCTATTGTTGACCCAAATTGGTTTGCGCTGATTGGCCACTTCTCCTCCATACCGGATATTGATTGAGGCGACCAAGCTGATGGAGCCCGATGGCGATGGGGTAAAGCGCTATGTGGTGGAGTTGCTTACTGCTATCACCCAATTACCTGCATCCGTCCGACAACAATGGCACTTTGACTTGTACATCTATGGCGATATTGTTTCACTGCAAGACTATTTGAGTGAATTACGAATTGAGGTAGCCCAGCGTAATTATGGTTTGCTGTGGTATGAGAAGTACCTCTTAGGTTTCAAATCCACGATGCAGCAGGTGGTACCAAGATCACTCTACAACACACTGGCTCCCATTTA
>CAJXXO010000269.1 GCA_913062655.1 uncultured Bacteroidota bacterium
CTTGTTCGGGCGGCACCGACAAGAGCACCGGCACATCCTCTGTCCAATCCTGTACCGTGCGCTGTGTATGCGCATCCAAAGCCGACCATTCCTGCTTTCCCGGCTCTACCAACAGAAAGTCAATGTGGTTCGTGTCGAGTGCCATGGGCAACACCGGCATATCCAATGCCAATGTTTTAATAACCGTTAGATGGGCTCGCTTGAGCGCTGCCGTAGGCACCTCATAGGGGACCTGTGCGCCCCTTAGATTCAAGAGCTGGGCCAGGTGCAATATCTCCTCCACACTCCGGTTGGCAAATTCCCCCATCAGATTGTCGAGCACCAGCCAATTCATGATCTCCTGCGCTGCATCCGGATTCAAGGTATGGGTCGATAAGGGGTCCATATCAAACCCGATCCAGTCGACCTGGTAGGAGGCAAAAAATCGAGCATTGGTCAAATTGTTGACCTGTCCGGCTTTGATGGTAGTCGTGTATGACATAGTGTTCAAATCTAGGGGTTACACCACGGCCTTACCGTCCGATTTATACCCCATTTTGTGTCATTAGGCGATATTTGTCCAATAATGGGTTCATTCTACGAAAAGGTATGGATAGTTGCCCGGGAAATTCCGGTAGGACGAGTGACCTCATATGGTGCCATTGCTCGCTTTGTAGGCACCGGACTATCGGCCCGTATGGTTGGCTATGCGATGAATAAATCTTTTCAGGCGATACCGGGTGTGCCGGCCCATCGGGTCGTCAATCGCAAGGGCTTGCTGACCGGAAAGATGCACTTCCCCACCCCAACATTGATGGAAGAACTGTTGGTACAAGAGGGGGTAGAAGTGGTGGACGATCAGGTACAGGATTTTGACTCGCTTTTTTGGGATCCGGCCGAACACCTGGACCCGGACACGCTTTTCCCGCTTAATGGCTGATTCACTACCTTCGGGAACGCGCAACAAAAAGATGGATTATGAAGTGGATATTGTGGTGCATAGCGCTTTGTAGCGCACTGCAAGTACTGGGGAAAGACCCGATCATCAGTTATACCCTATCTATACCCGAGCCACAAACCCATTACGTGGAGGTCGATCTGGACATTCGGGACTGGCGTGGTAAAACCGCCACCGTAAAAATGCCGGTGTGGACACCGGGCTCCTACCTGATTCGTGAATACGCCCAACACGTGGAAGGGGTGGCCGCTATCACACCAGAAGGCATTGAACTACCGGTCACCAAAATCGAAAAGAACACCTGGGAGGTCGCCAATGGCCGGGCGGATGACTTCACCGTGTATTACAGGGTATATGCGTACGAATACACAGTGCGCACCAGCTATGTAGATGCAGACCATGCAGCTTTGAATCTGGCCAGTATCTGCATGTTTCTGGCCGATCACCTGGATGTAGGCGGCACACTGAAGTTTGAAGTACCAGAGAATTGGAAAAAGGCCACCACTTCACTGCCCAAAGTAGCAGATAATGCATTCATTCGCACCTTCAGCGATTTCGATGAGCTGATAGACAGCCCCGTAGAGCTGGGCAACCATGAGACCTTCACCTTCACCGCAGCAGGGGTGCCCCATACGGTGGCCATGATTGGATATGCCATGTATGATAAGGAGCGGTTAACAGCAGACCTTACCAAGATCGTGGAAACCTGTACAGCAATATTTGGTGATCACCCGAGCGACCGCTACATCTTTCATGTTCACAATACCCTTGATCGCGGAGGAGGGCTGGAGCACAAAAACAGCACCAGCGTCATTGTCGGCCGGCATGTGTACCACAATCAACGCGATTACGAAGGCTTGATGAGCCTCTTCATCCACGAATATTTCCACCTGTGGAATGCCAAGCGTCTGCGCCCTAAAGCATTGGGCCCATTCAACTATGAAAAAGAAAACTACACCACGCTGCTTTGGCAGGTAGAGGGCTTTACCAGCTACTACGATGAGTACCTGATGCAGCGCATGGATATGATTTCCGCTGACCGGTATTTGCGTAAGCTGGCCGGGGCGGTGAATAGCATCAGAAACACACCCGGCAACTACATTCAGCCGGTGGCCGAATCGAGTATGGACGCCTGGATCAAATACTACCGCAGAAATGAAAATTCAAAAAATACGATCATCTCCTACTACACCAAAGGCAACGTGATCGCTGCCAGCCTGGACCTGCTGCTGTTGCACCACTCCAACGGCCAATACCAACTGGAAGACGTGCTGCGGTATTTGTACGAAACCTATTACCAAAAGAAAGATGAGGGCTTCACCGAAGCTCAGCTAAAGGCGGCACTGGAAGAATTTGCCGGCATTCCATTGGATGACTTTTTTGTGCAGCATATTCATGGTACGCAGCCGGTACCCATCGAGCAGTACCTGCAATATGTAGGCCTGCAGATGAGAAACCAACGGGCTACCACCTTTGCAGCTTCTCTCGGTGCCCGAACAGTCGAAAGTAACGGGCACGTTGTAGTGGAACAGGTATTGCGCAACAGTGCCGCATGGGATGGTGGCCTGAATGTAGGCGATGAGATCATAGCTGTGAATGGTCAGCGTGTAAGCAAAGGATTGCTCAGCGCCTTACTCAATGGCAGCGCTCCGGGCGACCGGTGGGAAGTGTTGATCAGTAGGGATGGATTGCTTCGGGTGTTGCCCATCACACTGGATGTAGATACCCGCGTCCGCTATGTAATTGAAAAGCGGGCAGATGCCACACCCGAAGAGAAAGCCTTGTATGAACAATGGCTAAATGACAAATTTGACAGCTAACCGATGATGACACGACTACTTACAGGCCTGCTCTTGATTGGCCTATGGAGCTGCAGCAACAGCAAAGAAAGTGCACAGCAAGCTCCGGCCGAAACCATTTGGATGGTCACCCAGCCGGTGCAGTGCCTGGGCAATCCCTGGGAAGAGGCCTGGCTATTGGCAAATGACCAGAAGGCGGCCGCCTATCCTCGCGGAGAAGTTCGGGTGGTAGAAGCTGAAGAAGCGGCCATTATCCGGCAGTTTTTCGAAGACAAAGGTATTGCCGTCTATGCGGTGAAAGGGGTCCCCTTTCCGGAAGGCACCATGGTATGTGACGCTTGCCACTGCCCACAAGGCTACGACCTATACTTGCAGGTGCATCCCGACAAGCAACATCAATTGCAGGAAGAGTATGGATTCAAACCCACCGAAGCCCCGCATGAATAACCGTGTCACCCGATTGTTCGGTGTATCCTACCCCATCATTCAGGCGGGGATGGTATGGTGTGCCGGCTGGGAGTTGGCCAGTGCCGTGAGCAATGCCGGGGGCCTTGGCATCATTGGCTCAGGCTCCATGTATCCCGATATCCTGCGCCAACAGATCCAAAAATGTAAAAGCGCTACCGATCGCCCCTTTGCCGTTAATGTGCCGCTGCTCTATCCCGACATCGACAAGCACATGGCGATCATAGCAGAAGAACAGGTACCGGTTGTATTTACCTCAGCCGGTAATCCAGCCACCTGGACACCCTGGCTGAAAGAGCGAGACATAACCGTAGTACACGTGGTTTCCAGTACGAAATTTGCCCAAAAAGCGGCATCGGTGGGAGTAGATGCCGTGGTGGCAGAAGGCTTTGAAGCGGGCGGACACAACGGCCGGGAGGAGACCACCACAATGGTATTGGTACCCGCAGTAGCCAGAGCAGTTGACATTCCGGTAATCGCTGCTGGCGGTATTGGGTCCGGGGAGGCTATGGCAGCCGCTTTTGCCCTTGGAGCAGAAGGGGTCCAGATCGGGTCAAGATTTGTAGCTACACCCGAATCATCTGCCCACGGCAACTACAAGGAGGCGCTCATCCGTGCACAGGAGGGCGACACTCGCCTGGTCATGAAAAAGCTGACCCCGGTGCGCTTGTTAAAGAATGCATTTTACGAGGCGGTAGTGCAAGCCGAACAGCAGGGGGCTTCGCCAGAAGAACTGAAAAGCTTACTCGGCAAAGGCCGGGCGAAAAAAGGAATGTTTGAAGGACAACTGGAAGAGGGGGAGCTGGAGATAGGGCAGGTAATAGGCCAGGTGGATCGATTGCAACCGGCTGCTGAGGTAGTGGCAGAATTATGGGCGGCCTTTCGCAATACGCTACATAGGCTCT
>CAJXXO010000270.1 GCA_913062655.1 uncultured Bacteroidota bacterium
ACCCGGTTTGGCGTTGTACCAGCGGATCGGGGTTGGTGATCACCACATCCTGCGAATCTTGTCGCTGCACATAAAACGGACGCAGGTAATCGTCCGGCCCATTTGATCCCATGCGGAGATCGCCATAATCAAAGTGCGAGAAGCTGGTCACCAGGGCCCATTTCTTCCAGCCCACCTGTACATCGAAGTGGGCGGTACGCTCGTTGTTGGCTGAAGAATACCGCATCAACGCATTTCCATGCACCAGCATTTTATCGTCTAGCGACAACTCCGGGTCGAGTGTTTGAAAGCTCATGACGCCACCGATGGCATCGCTACCATAGATCACCGATCCAGGCCCAAAGAGTACTTCGGTGTTCTCGATGGCAAACGGGTCCAACGAGATCACATTTTGGAGGTTCCCACTGCGAAAAATGGCCGTATTCATCCGTACCCCATCCACCGCAATCAGCAAACGGTTGGTCGAAAAGCCGCGTATCATCGGACTACCGCCTCCTTGCTGACTCTTTTGGATAAACACCTCACCCGAAGTGCCCAACAAGTCGGCAGCGGTTTGTGGATTTTGCAAGGCCACTTCTCGTGCCGAGATGGAGGTTAGCTTACCCGGTATATTGCGGACCGGTTGGTTCCAGCGGGTAGCCGACACCACCACCTGATCCAGCGAAATATTGGAGGGCTGCAGGTAGATATTGGGCCCACGTTGCAGCAACTGTTCATACGACAGGGTCTCTGTCTTGTAACCGATAAACCGGATCTCAATAACGCGAGCTCCGGAAAAAGGGGATACATCCACCTGTCCCCTTGCATTGGTCGTGGCAAAGGCCTCCGGTTGGGTGCTGGAAAGCGTCACCATCTCCAGCGGTTGTAACGTTTCTAAGTCTTTAATTGTGATCACTTGCGCCATAGCTTGTGCCACGCACAGCCAGGCGACAAGAAAAGTTATTATTCTCATTGTCAATTCATTTCCATTCTACAATCCGGGCACAAGGCCCTATCCCTCTGCTGCAGTATGACTATGCTTTTGGAGGGGGCGTAGGTGGAATGATGAATTGGTGGGAAAAGGCTAAAAGGATGGATGGACTACCGATTGGTATGCCAGGTGTTTCCAGCCTATCGATTTCCCTGTCAGAATAAAAATAGTGCTGTAGCAACTGCTGGCATCGGATTTCCTGCGGTGTGTCCGGGCTTCCTGCACCGAACTGCTGTGCCAGCAAGGTCTCTAGCTGCTGGTACAATTGCGTTTCTTCGTGATCCCACCAGCAATGATACACCAGCTTGTCACCTACCGTATCGGTGCGGACCACATCATACCATTCGCCTTTGTGCTGAAATTCTTCAGCATGCTCCCAGTCCAGTCGATCGGCTTCTGCCTTCGTGAAGGTCAAGGTCACTAGTGCTTCATCGGGGGTGTCGGCCAGCAGTTGGGCTTTTACCGCTTTACGGTGTTGGTACAGCTCTACTGACCATCCCTGGTAGAGGAAAACGAAAGGCAAAAAGAGGATGCCCAGTAACGCTATGATGGCAGCGAGCTTCACAGGGGCAAATATCGACAGAAAAAGCCTATTCCGGTGTCTGTAGCACGTCAAGAATGGGAAGTGCCCGGTGATTGAAATCAAACCAGGCGAGATTCTCCCAACCGGAACCGGGGGCAGTTTGTCCGGGTTGGGCGGCCAGCTTCAGTCCTCCCCAGTAGGCAATACCCGCAAGGTCTTCATTTGCTGAAAGGGTCAATAATCGCTGCCAAAAGGCAGCTTGGCCCGCTGGTGTAGCGGGGTAGTCGGGGTGGAGCTGATCTGCCAACCCAATCGCATTGTGCGTGGTATCTTGCCAGTCTAAGGTAAAAGGGTAAGCGGTCTCTGCGATCCAGATCGGTTTGCCCACACTTTGCAACTCCCGCAACGCGATGCGCATGTTGTCCAGATCGTCACCATGCCACCAGGGATAGTAGGAGAGTCCGATCAGGTCATAATCGATGAAGGCGCGATGATTAAAAAAGAATTGCGCCCCCTGCCAACCGGCAAAATGTAGCATGATCTTGGTACCAGGGGAGGCGGATCGAATGGCTGAACAGCCGGTTTGCAGCAATCGGTTGAAGTTGGCCGGCTCGTCTCGTTCACCCAGTGGCCATAAAAAGCCCTGATTGATCTCATTGCCCACTTGCATAATATCAGGTTGAATGCGCTGCGCCACTTCGGTTGTGTATTGCGCTACACTATCCACCAAGGGCTCAATCGATAATCCTTGCCAGGCAGCCGGAGGCGTCTGCTGGCCGGGGTCGGCCCAGGTATCGGAGTAATGGACGGTCAGCCATACCTGCAGACCCGCAGACCGAATGGCGGTGGCAAATTGTGCCACTTCCTCCAGCCCGTGTGTGGGATTAGTTGAAGAATGCCAGAGGCGCAGGCGAATATGTGTCACACCTTTATCGCGCAGAAAGGCCAGCATATCGGGGATAGCCGTGCCGGTTGTGTCAAATACCGGATAGCCGGTAGCGGCCCAGGCGGGCCATTCGGAAGCATCTAGCGCTATGGGTAAATCAACGGTAGTAGGAGGCTCCACTGCAGGCTGGGGAGCAGGGGCTTTTGAACAAGCCAATACGAGCAACAGGAATAGGGGTAGGTATCTCATACTATTTTTCTTTTGGGGGCTGCCATGGCTACGATCCAGCCCAGTGTAAACAACCAATAGGGTAGTATCTTCTCATAAAATTGAAAGTCCTCGATCATGCCCAGCAACAGAAAGTTGAGTAAAAAGGCTACCACCAGAAACTGATCCCGGTGGTGACGAATACGCCACCATTGCAGCCATTGGGACACCAGGAAAAGCAGTCCGCCAATCACACCCACAAGTCCCAATTCACTCAACCAGCCGAGGTAGAGGTTATGTGCGTTTTCAGTCTTGCCCACCCGTTCATCGGAGTAAAAGGTCACCTGCGTAGGGTAGTCGTTGAAGACGTGGAAGTAATTGTTCCAGCCCACACCCGTTACCGGATGATCCTGAAACATCAGGTAACCGATTTTCCATCGATTCAGCCGGTCGAGGTTGGAGTCGTTGGCATTCCACTGCGTGATGCTGAGGATTTGTGCGGTGATGGTTTTGTGGTCGTTCGGATCTTCCCAGGCCTTGCGGGCGGCTCGCTCCGCCTTGATCTGCTCCAGCGCGATAAATCCACCCATGATAGCTAATACGGCAGCGCCAACCAGCCACCAACGTGCCTTTCGCCAGTGATAGGCCAGGTAAAGAAAGACGAAGAAGGGGAGAATCAGCCAGTACAATCGTGAAAAGGAGACAGCCGTAAAAAAGGTGAAAAAGAGCAGAAACGAAAAGTGTGGTACCGGATTGCTACGCTGGGTAAAGCGATGCAGACTGCGTAGAAAGGCGGGAAAACCAGCCGCTACTAAAAGCGTGTGCCCCTGTGAAAAGGGTTGCGCCATATCATAACTATTGTGGTAGCCAAAACCCAGGCTGATCAGGTGAAATACCGCATAGACCATCAGGGCGCCATAGCTATAGGTGTAGGCCTTCCATAGGTTATTCCGTTCCCGGTGGGCCATGGGCAGGATTCGCCAGGAGCCATAAAACAACAAGGCATATGCGCCCCAAACGGCTGCTGCTTTGCCGGCAATCAGGGGCGATTGCGCAAAGGGTATGGAAATGACGCCTGCGGTCCACAATGCCAGTACGCCTGCATCCAACGGCTGCCATTGCCACTTTTTCCTGCGAATCCACGCGGTGATAAGCAGGAGGGGCAGATACAAGATCATCAGCGGCTCTACCGGTAGCATCACTTTCACCGAGCCGATATGGCCGGCCAATGACCAAAGGGGTACTACCGTGAGTAGTACAAAGAAGCGATAGGTCAAGGTGTGTAGCTGCCGGTAGTTCATGATGAGGTCGTAGTGGTAGACTTCGGTTGTAAGCGTTGAATATCGTAATGTTTGTCGAAAAACTCATCGCACCAAAGGCAGATGTTTTGCAGTGCTTCCGTCCGCTGCTGGGCGTAGGCCTTGCTCACCCCCACTGATTCGCCCATGGATAGGGGGTCACCTGCATTGATCTTTTGGAAGATGGGGCTCTCGGCTACGCGAGCCAGTACATCAGCCA